>NZ_JAEFCH010000022.1:0-60583 GCF_016406015.1 Acidovorax sp. IB03
ATTTGGCATTCAAATGGCTGTGCGATGGATATGACGTTACTTGTTCAGCATTGCCCTAAGTGCATTCAGTACGACGCCCTGTTCGTCACAGTTAACACCACACCTTCCAAGACACACAGCGCAAAAATTTGCTTGCGAATTTCTGCGGGGCATGGAAACTTCGGAGCTAGCGCACTGCGCAAAGATACAGCGCAAGTCGAGCCACCAACAGATGATCTTGCCAACACCACTGCAGGGAGGCATAAAGGCCGTGCAACCCAAGCAACCAATGGATCGCCGCAGCGGACGAGACCGCAGGCAAACGGTGGGCCAACCCCCGCTGAATCATGAAAGAAGAGTAACGGTTGAGCCTCGCCAACCCGAAGTGATTGAGATTGAAGTCACCCCGGAAGAGTTGGATGCCATGGGGTTCGCTAGCCGGCAAGGCACACCGCCATCTTCCTAGCACTCGTCACAATCCCAAGCCCAGCTGCGGCGCAAGCCAGACATGACGATCGCAGCACCTCAGTCGAAATGCTGGCCGTCTCCCATGCGCAAGATGCGGTGCGCAACCATATCCAGAGCAGGCTTGGTGATCCCTTGTTTGTCTGTCCACACCTTGGGAGTCAGCGCACCGGTCACCGAGATGGCATCCCCTTCGTGGGTGCGCAAAAGGCTGTCACACACATCGGAATCAAAAGCGATCAGATTGACCAGCACACCTTCAGAGTCAGCACCCAGAACCCTGAGCTTGGCAACGCAATAAGGCCTGCCGGCCTTGTCCACCCGGCGCTCGGCCGAACTCCACACGCGGCCTGCCACCAAACCTTCAATCATGTTGTCCCCGATTCCATGTTTTGCATTGCACAAAGCAAAAAAGCCCGGCTCTTTTCAGAACCGGGCTTTTGCAATCAATGGTCGGCGTGGCGGGATTCGAACTCGCGACCCCTTGCACCCCATGCAAGTGCGCTACCAGGCTGCGCTACACGCCGACAAGACTTAGATTATATACACAAAATCCACCTTCTCACGAAAGAAGCGCCTTTATCTCCAACAATTCTCGACGCACCGCGATCAAGTCCAGCACAACGCCAGCGTCCACCGCCGATGCTGCAAGGGTGCTGAGTTCAGCATCACCCTCTGCACCATCAGTCGCATCGTTAACGTCAAGCATGGACGCTGCATTTTCACGCTCTACATGGGACAGCTCTTGCAGACGGTTGCGTGCACCGCTGATCGTGAAGCCTTGGTCGTAGAGCAGGTCCCGAATCCGGCGGATCATCAGCACCTCGTGGTGCTGGTAATACCGGCGATTGCCCCGACGCTTCATGGGACGCAGCTGCGTGAATTCCTGCTCCCAATAACGCAGCACATGCGGCTTGACGCCGCAGAGTTCAGCGACCTCACCGATGGTGAAGTAGCGTTTGGCCGGAATGACAGGAAGCGTTACGCCCATGATGGGAGACCGACGAAGACGTTAAACCGCCTAGCGTACTGCAGAGGCGACTGCGTCACCACTGTCGTTGCGCAGATTTCTCGGAGATCCGATAAATGGTTCACGCCGCGCTGTCAGCGGCGCTGCCTTGTATCTGCTCCTTGAGTTTGCTGCTGGCGTGAAAGGTAACCACGCGCCGAGCCTCGATCGGGATCTCTTCCCCGGTACGGGGGTTGCGTCCAGGCCGTGGAGCCTTGGTCCGGATCTGGAAGTTGCCAAATCCGGACAGCTTCACGTCCTTGCCGTCAATCAAGCTCTGCACGATGAGATCAAAGAAGGCATCGACCATGTCCTTGGACTCGCGCTTGTTCAAGCCGATCTGGTCAAACAACAGGTCTGCCAGCTGGGCTTTCGTCAGCGCGTTGGTCTCAAGGCTGTCAACTGCGAATTCAATCACTTGGGGCATCTTCCAGCATCAAACGCGCAGGCGGCCACCCGTGCGGGCAACCAGCTGCGTGACCACGGCCTGCACGGCCGCTTCGATTTCAGCCTCGGTGAGCGAGGCTTCGTCGCGACCCAAGGTCAAGCGCACCGCCAGACTCTTTTCTCCGGCAGCCACAGCGCCACCTGCGGCGTGCTCTTCCCCAGGCCGGACCGCCTTGGGACGGTACACGTCAAACAGCACAGCGGAACGCAGCAGTGACGCAGGCACAGCCGACTCCACCGCAGCCATGACTTCGCTGTGGGTCACACGCTCTGCCACAACAATTGCCAGATCGCGTTCCACCGCCTGGTGTTTGGCCACAGCCTTGAACTGAGGCACGGTGCGTTGCAGCACTGCGTCCAGCTCCAGCTCGAACAGCACAGGCGCTTGAGGCAACTCCCACGACTGGCGCCATTGCGGATGCAACTCGCCCACGTGGCCCATCAGCTTGCCGTTCATCAGCACACGGGCGCAGCGGCCAGGGTGCATCGCCGGGTGGGTACCAGGCTCGAAGGTGGCACGCAGCGGTGCCAGCATCGCTTCAACATCGCCCTTGACGTCGAAGAAGTCAATGCCCTGCTCTTTGCGCCCCCACTGGAGCACATCGTTGGCACCATAGGCCACACCCGCCACCCGCATGGGCTGGTGAAAGCCTTCCACGGTGGTGTCGGTGTTGGCCACAGAAGCATCACGCAAGAACACACGGCCAAGCTCAAACACGCGCACGCGCTGAGCCTTGCGGTCCAGGTTGAACTTGAGCACTTGCAGCAACGAGCCCAGCAGCGTGGAGCGCATCACACTCATCTGACTGGCAATCGGGTTGAGCAACTTGATCGGGTTGGAGTTGCCAGCCAGCTCATGTTCCCAGCGTTCTTCGACGAAGCTGAAGTTGATGGTTTCCTGATAACCGAGCCCGGCCAGCAGGCGGCGCACGGCAAAGGGGCTGCGCGTTGCTTCGGCCGGCAGCTTGGGCGTGATGGGCGCCAAGGGTGGAGTGGTCGGCAGGTTGTTGTAACCCACCATGCGTGCCACCTCTTCGATCAGGTCTTCTTCGATCGCAATATCAAAACGGTAGCTCGGAGGAGTCACCGTGATCACACCGTCTGACTCGGACACAGGCAAGCCCAGGCGCTTCAAGGCGTCCACACATTGCGCTTGCGTGAGCGGCATGCCAATGACCTTGGCAGCGCGGGCCACGCGCAGCGCCACGGGCTGAGCCGCTGGCAGATGCACCACTTGGTCGTCTACCGGGCCGCAAGCTGTCTCGGCAGTGCCGCAGATGTCGATCACCAGCTGGGTGATGCGCTCGATGTGCTCCACCGTCAGGCTCGGGTCCACACCGCGTTCAAAGCGGTGCCCAGCATCGGTAGAGAAATTGAAACGGCGCGAACGTCCCGCCACTGCCTTGGGCCACCAGAACGCAGCTTCGATGTAGATGTTTTTTGTGTCGTCGGAAACGGCAGTGGCATCACCGCCCATGATCCCGGCGAGCGACTCCACCTGGCTGTCGTCGGCAATCACACCGACTTTTTCATCCACCGTGACGGTATTGCCGTTGAGCAGCTTGAGTTGCTCGCCCGCCTTGCCCCAGCGCACGTCAAGGCCGCCGTGGATCTTGTCGAGGTCAAAAATGTGCGATGGACGGCCCAGCTCGAACATCACGTAGTTGGAAATATCCACCAAGGGCGACACGCCCCGCTGACCGCAACGGGCCAGGCGATCCAGCATCCACTGCGGCGTGGCGGCGCGGGTGTTCACATTGCGCACGATGCGGCCCGAGAAACGACCGCACAAATCAGGCGCACTGACCTTCACCGGCAACTTGTCGGCCAGCTTGGTTGGCACTCCTGGGAACACTGGCTGCTTGAGCGGAGCCCCCGTCAGCGCAGACACTTCGCGGGCAATGCCGTAAACGCTCAGGCAATGCGCGAGATTGGGCGTGAGCTTGAGGGTGAACAGCGTGTCGTCCAGATTCAGGTAGGCACGAATGTCCTGCCCCACGGGCGCTGCAGCATCCAGCTCCAGCAAGCCACCATGGTCTTCCGACAGTTTGAGCTCACGGGCCGAGCACAACATGCCCTGGCTCTCCACACCGCGCAACTTGCCCACCTTGATGAGGAAGGGCTTGCCATCGTCACCGGGTGGCAACTCGGCACCCACCAAGGCGCAAGGCACCTTGATGCCGACACGGGCGTTGGGCGCGCCGCAAACGATGTTGAGCAGGGCGCCCTGCCCCACATCGACCTGGCACACGCGCAGGCGATCGGCGTCAGGGTGCTGCACAGCTTCCTTGATCTCGCTCACGACGATTTTGGTGAAGGGAGGCGCCACGGGACGCAGTTCTTCGACCTCCAGCCCTGCCATGGTCAGGGTGTCGGCCAGCTCTTGCGTCGTCAGCGGTGGATTGCAGAATTCGCGCAACCAGGACTCAGGAAATTGCATAGTGGGATTCTTTGGCGTTGCTCTTAAAAAAGTAGCAGCTAGCGCTTTTTGCGAAAGGGTTTCAGCAACCAAACATGGTGAAACCCAATGAATACAAGCGCAGCCAGCTCACTTTTTTGCGTTATTGGAACTGCGACAGGAAACGGATGTCACCGTCGAAGAACAGGCGCAAATCGTTGACGCCATAGCGCAGCATGGTCAGGCGGTCAGGCCCCATGCCGAAGGCGAAGCCGATGTACTTTTCAGGATCGAGCCCCATGTTGCGCACCACGTTGGGGTGCACCTGACCGGAACCCGCCACCTCCAGCCAGCGACCGGCCAATGGGCCTGTCTGGAACTGGATGTCGATTTCGGCACTGGGCTCTGTGAACGGGAAGAAGCTGGGGCGGAACCGCAGCACCAAGTCGTCGCTCTCGAAGAAGGTGCGGCAGAAGTCCGTGAAGATGACCTTCAAATCCTTGAAGCTCACGTTCTCGCCAATCCACAGGCCTTCGCACTGGTGGAACATGGGCGAATGCGTGGCATCGCTGTCCACGCGGTAGGTGCGGCCCGGGGCGATCACGCGAATCTCGGGCATGGCCTGGCCTGCGTCGAGCAGCGCACGGTGCTTTTTCACATGCTGCACGGCATGGCGAATCTGCATCGGGCTGGTGTGGGTGCGCAGCAGGTTGGGGGCGGTGGCAGTGCCGCCCTCCACGTAAAACGTATCGTGCATGGAACGCGCAGGATGGTCTTCCGGCGTGTTCAGTGCAGTGAAGTTGAACCAGTCGGTCTCGATCTCGGGGCCTTGAGCCACATCGAAACCCATGGAGCCGAAAATGCCCTCGATGCGCTCCAGCGTGAGCGACACAGGGTGCAAACCGCCCTGCCCGCGTTGGCGGCCTGGCAGGCTCACATCCAAGGCCTCGGCCTTGAGTTGGGCTTGCAGCTCGGCATCAGCCAATGCCTGACGACGGGCAGTCAATGCGGCTTCGATCGCCTGCTTGGTCAGGTTGATGGCAGCGCCACGGGACTTCTTCTCTTCCACGGACAGCTGAGCCATCCCCTTCATGAGCTCCGTCACGCGGCCCGATTTGCCCAAAAACTGCGCCTTGGCGTTTTCCAGCTCAGCAGGGGTAGCGCTTTGTGCAAACAGTTGCTTCGCGCTTTCGACCAGAGAATCCAACTCGTTCATATCGACTCTTGAAAATAAACAAGGGCTAGTGCCTTTTCAAGCTCTAGCCCTTGCTGTTATTGCGCAAGAAGCTATCAAAACGATAGCCCCTTATCGTGATCTCAAGCAGCCAGCTTGGCCTTGACTTGGTTCACGATGCTGCCGAAGGCAGCCTTGTCGTGCACTGCGAGGTCGGCCAGCATCTTGCGGTCGATCTCGATGGAAGCCTTCTTAAGGCCGTTGGCGAACTGGCTGTATGTCAGGCCCAGTTCACGTGCAGCGGCGTTGATACGGGCAATCCACAACTGGCGGAACACGCGCTTCTTGTTGCGGCGGTCACGGTAGGCATATTGCCCAGCCTTCATTACCGCCTGTTTGGCGATACGGAAGACATTACCGCGGCGACCACGGAAACCCTTGGCAAGGGCGAGAACTTTCTTGTGACGGGCACGGGCCGTTACACCACGTTTGACGCGAGGCATGTATGTACTCCTTGTTCGTCAGTTATTACAGGCCAGCGCTAGGCAGCATTTGTGCGATCGAGCCCATGTTGGTCTCATGCACATTCACTGCACCACGCAGATGGCGCTTGTTCTTGGTGGTCTTCTTGGTCAAGATGTGACGCTTGAAGGCCTGACCGCGCTTGACGGTACCACCTGGACGAACGCGGAAACGTTTTTTCGCGCTGCTCTTGGTCTTCATTTTGGGCATTTGAATGCTCCTTTTCGTTGTGCTCGTGAGGCGTTTGCAAACCGATCTGCAAACTTGTTGGCCCCGAGCCACTTTTACCCAGGATGTGACTCCTGGGGGCTGGCAGTGCGAACACTGCCTTTGACCGGCATGCGTTTACACGCAAGCCGACAAACTTATCAAACCTCGCTAAGACGGCTCTGCTCACTCAGGCAGCGGTGCCACCTGCTGCGTTGTCTGCGCCAGGCTTGGCCGCAGCAGGCTTCTTCTTGCCTGGTGCGATCATCATGATCATCTGGCGCCCTTCCAACTTGGGAAACTGCTCGACGATGATCGAATCGGCCAACTCATCACGAATACGGTTCAGCAAGGCCAAGCCGAGTTCCTGATGGGTAATTTCACGCCCGCGAAAACGCAGGGTGATCTTGCATTTATCCCCATCCGCCAAAAAGCGGCGGATGTTGCGCATCTTGATGTTGTAGTCGCCGTCGTCCGTACCGGGACGGAACTTGACTTCCTTGATCTCGATGACCGTCTGCTTCGCCTTGGCTTCTGCAGCGCGTTTTTGCTCCTGGTACTTGAACTTTCCGTAGTCCATCAGGCGGCAAACCGGGGGGTTGGCCGTTGCAGCAATTTCCACCAGATCCACATCCAGCTCGCCAGCCATGCGAAGGGCTTCCATCAAACTCACAACGCCCAAAGGCTCGTTGTCAGGCCCAGAAAGACGAACTTCTGGGGCCATGATTTCACGGTTCAGGCGGTGCTTGCGCTCTTCGCGCTGGCGACGATCACGAAATTCAGTAGCGATGGCTATCTTCCTTGAATCAAAATGCTACGAAAATTGTAGCTACACCCGCGCAACTGGCGTGCCCCAGAGCTAGATTTATTCAAAATCAGGCTTTGTCAGCGATGTCTTTGGCGATGAGTTCAATGAACGCATCTACCGACATCACACCGAGGTCACGATTGCCTCGGGCGCGCACTGCGACGGCTCCTGCCGCCTTCTCTTTGTCGCCCGCGACAAGGATGTAAGGCAGCTTTTGCAACGAATGCTCACGTATTTTATACGTAATCTTCTCGTTACGCAGATCCAGGGCGACCCTAAGGTCTTGATTGGGCAGTGCTTTTTGCAGTTTTGCTGCAATTTCACGACAGTAATCCGCTTGCGAATCGGTGATGTTGAGCACCGAGACCTGCACCGGAGCCAACCATGTGGGCAGTGCGCCCGAGTGCTGCTCGATCAAAATGCCAATGAAGCGCTCCAGGCTGCCCACGATGGCACGGTGCAGCATGATAGGGCGATGGCGTGCGCCGTCTTCGCCCACAAACTCCGCATCCAGGCGTTCAGGAAGGTTGGGATCCACCTGGATCGTGCCGCACTGCCACTGGCGCCCCAAAGCATCCCTGAGCGTGTATTCGATCTTGGGGCCGTAGAAGGCGCCTTCGCCCGGCAGGTACTCAAACTCACAACCGGAGGCGCGCAGGCCTTCGGCCAGCGCGCTTTCCGCACGATCCCAGCTCTCCTCCGTACCGATGCGCTTTTCTGGACGAGTCGAGAGCTTGTAGATGATGTCGGTGAAACCAAAGTCCTTGTAGACCTTCTGCAGCAGCTTGGTGAAAGCCACCACTTCCGACTGGATCTGGTCTTCGGTACAGAAGATGTGGCCATCATCCTGCGTGAAGGCGCGCACCCGCATGATGCCGTGCAAGCCGCCGGTCGGCTCGTTGCGGTGGCACTGCCCGAACTCGCCAAACCGCAGAGGCAGATCACGATAGCTCTTGATGCCTTGCTTGAAGATGATGATGTGGCCAGGGCAGTTCATCGGCTTGAGCGCATAGTCACGCTTTTCCGACTCGGTCACAAACATGTTCTCGCGGTACTTGTCCCAGTGCCCAGTCTTCTCCCACAGGCTCTGATCCAGGATCTGCGGGCCCTTGACCTCTTGGTAACCGTTGTCCCGGTACACGCGGCGCATGTACTGCTCTACCTCTTGCCACACGGTCCAGCCCTTGGGGTGCCAGAACACGGTACCGGGCGAATGCTCGTCAATGTGGAACAAGTCCAGCTCACGGCCAAGCTTGCGGTGGTCGCGCTTCTCGGCTTCTTCCAGCATCGTCAGGTATTGCTGCAACTCATCTTTGCTCGCCCAAGCCGTGCCATACACGCGCTGCAGCATTTCGTTGCGGTGGTCACCGCGCCAGTACGCGCCCGCCACCTTCATCAGCTTGAAGAACTTCAGCTTGCCAGTGCTTGGAACGTGTGGGCCGCGGCAAAGGTCTTCAAAATCACCTTCGCGGTACAGGCTCACATCTTCATTGCTGGGAATGCTGGCAATGATTTCAGCCTTGTAGTGTTCACCCAGGCCCTTGAAATAAGCCACAGCTTCATCACGCGGCAGCACCCGGCGCACCACCGGCTCGTCCTTCGCAGCCAACTCAGCCATCTTCTTCTCGATGGCTGCCAAGTCTTCAGGTGTAAACGGACGCTTGTACGCAAAGTCGTAATAAAACCCGTTTTCGATCACTGGCCCGATGGTGACCTGCGCATCAGGGAACAGCTGCTTGACGGCATAAGCCAGCAAGTGGGCTGTGGAGTGGCGAATCACCTCCAGGCCATCCGCATCCTTGGCTGTGATGATGGACAGCGGGCTGTCTGAAGTGATCTGGTAACTGGTATCAACCACCTTGTCACCGATCTTGCCGGCCAATGCGGCCTTGGCCAGACCTGCACCAATCGACGCAGCGACTTCGGCCACGGTGACCGGGCCTGGAAATTCGCGCTGCGAGCCATCAGGAAGCGTAATGTGAATCATGGGATGTCCGTAAGAAAGGAGGCAGACGCACCAGCATCCGCAGAAAGTTCAAAACAAAAAAGCGCGGAACCGGCCGCGCTTTTTGGAGGGAGTGCATCTCGTGCAGGCGCGAACGGCCAGCCACTAGTGGCCGGTGAGGATCTCCGTCGTAGTTCGCGGTGTCATAACCAAGGTGCCTTTCTCGCTCTTGTAGGTGGAAATTGCCGACATTTTAACCACCCCCGGGGAGCGGACAGCAAAAAGCCCGGGCAAGCCCGGGCTCTGAGTCGCTACCTGCCAGCGCAGATCAGTGGAACTGCTCTTCTTCGGTAGAGCCTGTCAGGGCCTTCACGGAGGACGAGCCGCCCTGGATCACGGTGGTCACGTCGTCGAAGTAGCCTGCGCCCACT
This sequence comes from Acidovorax sp. IB03, assembly GCF_016406015.1. Taxonomy (NCBI): domain Bacteria; kingdom Pseudomonadati; phylum Pseudomonadota; class Betaproteobacteria; order Burkholderiales; family Comamonadaceae; genus Acidovorax; species Acidovorax sp. IB03. Next base: position 9,386 of record NZ_JAEFCH010000022.1, read on the forward strand.
TCCTGCTGGTGCGACACAAAGGTGTAGCCCTTGTCGCGTGCTGCGAATTCAGGCTCTTGCACCATTTCAACGTAGTGCTTCATGCCTTCGCCGCGAGCGTATGCATGGGCGAACTGGAAGGTGTTGTACCGTCAGCCGATACCGTAAGTGCAAGATTTTTAAGGGATTTTTGCGTTTTCCGGGTGTCTTTTCCTGGACCACCCACGCATGCCCCACTCGGTCACGGTATGCCTTTTCAAACTGACAAACCGTTGTGTGCTTTCCCTCGGTTGAGATGTCCATTCACCCCCCACCATCCACCCAACCCACCGAAGTGGGCGTTGGATGGAGGGATGAGAGGATTTTGAACCTGCTTAAATTTTAGTCAGACTTGGGCTGCTCCGGGAGCCTGCCAGCTTGCGTCCACCACCCTGGCTGCTACATCCACCGCCGAGAACAAAGTTTCATCGGCCAAATGGCTGTAACGGGTGGTGGTCTTGATCTGAGAGTGTCCCAACAGCTTGCTGACCACATAGATGGACTGACCCGAGTTCACCAAGTTGCTGGCAAAGGTGTGGCGCAAGTCATGCATCCTCAAGTCATCCAGACCGACCTGCTTGCGAACCTTGTCCCAGGGGTGGTACAGATTGCCATAGGGCTTCTGTGTCTCCGGGTTCGGGATCACATACGGACATCCCTTCCAGCGTGGCAGGCTGTTCAACACCTCCAGGGCTCTGGCAGAAATGGGAATGTTGCGGGCCTTGCCATTCTTGGACATGGGGATGCGCCAGTTGCGCCGCTCCAGATCGAAGTGTTCCCACTGGGCATCCAGCAGCTCACGCTTGCGGCATCCGAACATCAGCAACAGGGACACGATGTGCTTGAGCTGGGTGTTCTCGCTTTGGTCCAGGGCTTCATAAAGCCGTTGGGTTTCCGCAGCCGTGAGGTAACGTTCCTTGGCGTTGTTCGGGTGGAAAAGCACCACGCCATTGGCCGGGTTGGACTGAGATCCCGGAATCTCCTTCTTCTTGGCAAGGTTGAACATGATCTTGAACAGGACGGGCAGCTTATTCGCTTGGGCGAGCGCATAACCCTTGGCACGCAAATCGAGGTGGGCCTCGGTGAGCATGAGGGTCGTGATTTCGTCCAAGTGCTTGGAGCCGAAACGCGGCAGGATGTGATGGTTCAGAAAGCTGATGGTCGATTGGAAATTCCTTCTGTGCAGGTGGATGTGGGGGATATAGGTGTCGCGGACAAACTCGGCCAGGGTGGGCACCTGACGCAAGGCCTTTCGGTCTTCCTGGGGATTGCCACCGAGTTCAACCTCAGAGCGCAGGTACTGGGCCTTCTTGCGGGCCTTGTCATGGCTGATGGCATCGGCGTCCCCAATCTTGTGTTGGCGCAGCTTGCCGTGGGCATCCCGGTAGCGAAGGTGAAACGTCTTGCCACCGGATGGCCTGACTTCCAGGATGAAGCCCTTGATGGATGCGTCGTAGTAGTCCACCTTCCCTTTCTCGGGTGGACAGACCGCCTCTTTCACGAACTGGGCGCTGAGCGGGACAACGGGCATGTGAACCTCCTTAGGTGACGGTTGATGAACGCCCGGTGCACAAAGCTCAGGGCATGGGTGGATGAAAGGCGCACGGATGCCAAACCAGTGCAGGTTTGGGTGTGCAGATAAGGACGCGGGCAGCGGGCCTTTTGGGTAAGGCCATGCCCGGTATCGGAAAAATCACAAAGGGGGGAGGCCACCCCCCCCTTTCAGATTAAAGTGCCAGCGGAGCCATGGCACGGGACGGAACGGGCACTATCCAAATCAGTAGACAGACTTTTCCGAGGGTCTGGGACGAATCAGTGAAGCCGCAATGAGGCAAATGGTGTGGCGTTGCATCGGAGATTGCCAACGCTCCCAAATCTCTTCCCAAGGCAAATCCTGTTCTGAATACCAGACGTCCGGATTCCAGTCGGGTGCATTGGCCCACACGGCATCAGTCACCAACTCGAGCATTTCATTGAAGTCACCCTTTGATTCAAAGCCCAGATTTGTGTGTATATTTTTTACAAATACCTTCCCCAGCTTCTTCCGCAGCTTCTTGGCCAAAAACTCATTTTGGCACTCAATTTCAGCTTTCCAATATTCTTTCGATTTCAATTCCATAAACACCTCTAATCAGTTAAAAATGCAAGCGCTAGCTTGCGACTCTTGAACTGCAGAGGATGACGATATAAAGGTCAATAGACATATTGACCCTTCAATATTGCTCCAACTGCAAATCCCAGGAAAATCCGAGATTCATCGGCAATCAATCCACTGCCGTGACCTCTCCTTGCGTCAAATCGCTGGGGTTTTGTGGCGAAAGATAACGTTTAAAAACTTCCTCAAATTCGCGAATCTCGTAGCCTTTTGGTGTGAGCCCACTGGGCATCCGCACCGTCTTGGATCGAATGCCATACGCACCCAGGCTCTTGGCCAATTGACGTACGGTCAAGGGCGATCCCCGGTTGTAGGTGGACCACCCCATTTCTGGGTCGTTTGTCAACAACTCCAGCAACTTGGCTGAAGGGATGTACAGCACCTGTCGCCCTGGTAACACCTCCCGTATATCTGCCAACAAGCTGTTGGTCATGGACTGCGGTTCTTCGGTCGAGCCTTTGATGGACAAGGCCGCCTCACGCGCTTTTGCCAGCCAACGAGGACCGGCGCAACGGGCCACGGTGAACAAAGGCTCCCAGTTGTCCTGCTCCCGATCACTCAACTCACTGGGCATGTCGGTGTGCCCCTTGGCCAACTCCTGTTGAGAGTCCTTGACAAAGCGATGCATCTGCGAGCGCATGTGATTAAATTTCTGTCGGTCGGCAGAACGCAAGCGCTGCACGGTTTCACCTTGGACCTTTCGCCGCATCTGGACCCGCACGCAGCGACTCAATGTGGCATCTGCCAAGCGACGTTCCATGGCGATACCGGCGATGGCTTTGGGGCCAAATACACGGTAGGGCACAGGCTGCAAGCGGTCCCCAATCGTTTCCACCCGCACCACCACACCACGATGCTCATACCCTTTATTCAGGATGCCCGCCATTTCGGGATTGCTTTCCAGAAAGGTGTCGGCTTCATCGATCAGCACCGTGGGACCATACATTTCGATGATCCGAAACAGAGCAGCCACCGTGATGTTGGCGGACTCAAACGGGCTGTGTGCCAGCTCAGCAATCAAACCCAACGCCACTGACTTGCCACAAGCCCGCTCAGGAGCATTGATCAGCAACAGGGGTGAGTAATGAAATTGGTGGTAACAGTAGGTGTGGACGATCCACAGCACCATGGCTGTCACGTAGCAATCATCGGCAATCACGTAGGTTCGAATCGTGTCATGCAGAGCATCCAGCAGGGCATCACCTTCGACAGGTGACATCCATGGGGCAACTGGCTTGACATTCAAAAAATCCTCCATGCAGGGAGGTGGTGGGCTTGTCGAATATCTTTTCGACATGGTTTTCCTTTCCAATTTTTAAAGAACGTGGATGGCCAGATGGCCTGCCTTGGTTTAGACGATTACTCTCGTCTAAACAGTTGCGATTCTCCATGCTGATTTCATTTTTCGCAAAGCCATCCGAAGCCAAACCCGTGATCCACCGCCCCTGCCGCCTTTCGCCGTCGCTCGTGTTTAATGAATATAAATATATAAAGCAGGATCTCGCAAAGCTTCTAGGCGAACGCACTTAAATCAGGGTGGCAGATTTCAATCAGCAAAAGGCATTTAACTCCGTTCGTTTTCGATCTGAATTAAAGCACTTTCGCCTTATGCAAAAAACGCATCCAGGTTTATGTGCCATAACTCTGATGACTGAGATTCGGAGATTGGCCAAAATCCCGGAATCAACAATCAAATGCGTGATCAAAAAAATTTTTGATCAATGTGTTGTAAATCTGCAAATATCGGTCAAGAACCAGCCCACCGCCGTCCGCCCCCCCACCCCTCCCCGGGTGGCCGCAACATCCGCCACGTCCGCAACGGGGGAGCCGCACGCTCCGGGGCCAGCCTGACCGTCCCCAGCCCTGGACTCCGGGCCTGCCTCCGAGCCCCATGAATTCACCCAGCCGGTACCCCTTCATCACTAAACGCCACCGCAAAAAAATGATGGACCATCACCCCGACCATCCCCACTCACCTTCCGCAAACCATCAAGGATGGATGCAGGAAAGCGACTGGACATGGCCGGGGTTGGGGTCAGTGCAGGTGTGTGCAGCTCAAGGCATCGGAATCCAGGGCGCTGAGGTGAGCAGCTTCAGACACGATCACCAGGGGCAACAGGTCTTGAGGCAGGTCATCCCAGTCCAGGGCGCGTTGGGTGGCCAGAGATAGGCTGTCTGTGTAGGTCATGGGAAATCCTTTCGGGTTTTGCGACGGTGGAGAAAGAAGAGCACCAGCAATCCCAGCAAGGCCAGGATCAGTGCGACGATGGGAAACAGGTAACAAAGCAAGGCGGTACAGGCCACACCCACCATGCGGGTGTTGGAGAACATCAGACCCAGCACGCCAGCAGCCATGAGGCCAGCAAGGATGTGGATGACCTGGGGTTTCAATCGCGCCCTTTCGGCAAGGGACGTGGAAACCGGGGCTTACGGCCTTTGTGGGGCTTGGAGACATGGACGTCAGCCGAAGAGGCTTTGGACACAGCCGCCAAGGCCACCCGGGCAAAACCCATTCCCTCCACATGCACGTGGTGCCTGGAGTTCTCGGGGTTCAGACGGATCAAACCCAGATCACGCAGGGCCGACATGACAAAACCACCGGTGTTGATGGATTTACCGGGGTGCAAGGCATGGAAGCTGCGGGATGTGAGTTCATGTCCACCCGCCACAAGGGCATCGATCCGATCACCTGAAGCCCAATCCCCACAGAACATGCCGCCTCCTGAGTTGGAGACGATGCGCAGGTGCAGGGTTTGGTCCGGGTGACGGCCTATGGCGTAGGTCAGTGTGGACCGGCCTGATACGGAGGTGCATTCAGCCGTACAGAGGCATTCAATGATGGGTAGTGCTTCTTCCTGGGGCTCTGGAGCATTCGGGGTTTTAGGGGTGTCCGTGTTGGCAGATTCGGTCACTGGGCTCATAGGGCCAACAGGGGTTTCGAGGTCAGACATGGGCGTCCTTTAAGGAGGGGTTGAACGGGATGGCAGGCTCAGGCTTGAGCCCTTTCACATAAGGTGCTGGGTTTTGCGCAATGGCTGCTGTTGGCTTTCACCGTTCAGAGCCAGCAGGTCAAGGCTTCCTGGGGGTGAATGCGGACAACATCAAGCAAGGCCATGGCGTCGGCCAGATCCCGGCTTTGACCACCGTCGTACTGGCGGATGGCGGCCCTTTCCAGCCACAGCTCTTGCAGGTGTTCAGGCAGGCGCTTGACCATGGAGGCCACGACAGGATCAATGGGTGGGGTGCGGGTCAAATAGGTTTCCTTTCTGGACTTGAGTTGATCTGGGCAATAAAAAACCGCCTCAATGGGCGGTTTGCGGGGGGGTGCCACGGATGATGGGTTTCGGGGTCTATGTGGCATGCGGCTTCTCCATGGCTGGGGCTGCGGTGACAGGGGTTTCTGCGAAGCGTTCACACAGGGCCAGCAAGGTGGCATCGGTGCAGGTTTTGGGCACATAAACCACCACGCCGAATCCATCGCTGGACAGGATGAAGGTGATCTCGTACCACTGGGCATGGTCTTCACAGACTTCCCAACTGGGCACAAAAGCTGGATCGCTCAAATCAAGGCCATGTCCAGCTTCGTAATTCAGGCTTGGCAATGACAAAGCGATTTCCAAGCTTTGTGCTGTGTCTCCCGTTTCCATGACGATGACGTGCATCAGGTCAGATAAGGGGAATTCGTCCAGCAGATCGGACAGGGATTCGATCCTTGCTGGCAGCAAAAGCCGTAACTCAGCATCGGGGTGATGGGTGGCAGCGGATTGGATGGATTCAGAGGTTTTGAAAATCTCCATAGGCAGAACTCCTTTCAGGTTGAAATGGGATGGGCAAAAGAAAAGCGCCCTGGGATTGCTCCGAGGGCGCTTGTGATGGATGATTTCTTCAGTTGGTCTTGGTTTCATTCCGGTTGACGACACGGATCATCTTGCCGTCTTTGTCAAACAGGATCGCCACGCCTTTGCTGGATGCCGACCCCATAACCGCCTGGGATCGCACCCAAACCACGCCAACCCTGCCATCAGCGGCATTGGTAATGCTCTGTGGCTTACCCAGTTTTTCCTTGGCTTGCTCCAGTGTGGTCACACCGGGCTGTAGTCGATCCACTTCGGCCATGTCGAAATCTTGACCGACTGACGCGCAGCCAACGATCAGTGCAACACCAGCCAACACACTTACAAAACGAACGCTCATTGAAGTACCTCCTAAAAAACGGTTGAAGAAATCAGGGTTTTTCCAATCGATCCAGCAGCTTGTAAGCCAGAGCGACGGACAGGGAAACGTCATCCACAGGACGGGCTTTCTTGGCCGCCATCACGACCAATAGCGCACCGGGGAGTACCAGGGCACCCACCGTGATCCAAGGGATGCCAAAGACGAATGTGGAAATGGCCGTGGCGATGCCGACGCCGGTTCCAGTGGCCACTAGGACGCCTGCAATGACCATCAAAGCACCCACACCACCCAGACCTGTGGTGGACAGCAGTTCATAGATTTGCCGGAAGTTGCGTGAATCACCTGTCAGTAGGTCATTCATGGCTTTCAAGGTGGATGCGATGTCCTCCTTGTGGGTGTCTGCATGCAGGTCTAGACACCGTTTGCCCCATACGGCCACCACACCCAGGGCTTGGTTTTTGAGGTCTTTGCCTTTCACTCCCAGCAGGGTCAGGCGGTCCAGATTGACGTTCAGCTCATCCCGTAAGACCTGTGACGGAGGCAGGCCAGCGGTGTCCTGACGGATGTAGTGCTGGGTACCGGCCTCATAGGTAAAGGCCGCCTTGGATGAACCCAGTACCTCGTTGACGGTGGCCAGAAAGTCCTTGCCGAATGCCTGCTTCAGAGCTTCGATGGCAGTGGCTCCGCTGACCATGGCTGCTGCGGCCTGTTCGAGGCGTTTGGAGCCGTCCTTGCGGCTTCCCAAGGCCTGGATCAGCCTTTCGGCAGCGGGCTTGCCGAACAGTGTTGCCAGTGACAGTGCGAGTGACATGCTTCTCCTTTTCGTTTTCGCAATTTTGCCGTATATATGCAGCAATTCAGATCGAGTGCTGAACCACCCTTGTCCGCTTTGGCGAGCACCAAGGTTGGAACCAGATCAAGCATTCGGGCAGGCTCTTCGGAACCTGCGAACACGTCGCAAGTGGAGTCAGACCGACTTGGCACTGCGCGCGGATGTCGATCGCAACTACATTTCTTTGGTGGAGCTGGGCAAGAACAGCCCAAGCGTTCGCATGGTGTTCAAGCTGTGCGATGCACTCGATACCAATCCATCAACGTTGATCGCAGATGTTGAACGCCGGATACTGCTTCAGTCGGCTCCGCCCAAGAGGAAACCACCCGTCAATCCAACGATCTGACCAGGCACAAAGACAAAAACCACCCAACGCCAAAGCATCAGGTGGTTTTCAGCAACCGCAACCCCAGCGCCTTCACAGACACCGGGATGGGTTTTCAGATCAGTGGAACTGCTCTTCTTCGGTAGAGCCTGTCAGGGCCTTCACGGAGGACGAACCGCCCTGGATCACGGTGGTCACGTCGTCGAAGTAGCCTGCGCCCACTTCCTGCTGGTGCGACACAAAGGTGTAGCCCTTGTCGCGTGCTGCGAATTCAGGCTCTTGCACCATTTCAACGTAGTGCTTCATGCCTTCGCCGCGAGCGTACGCATGGGCGAACTGGAAAGTGTTGTACCAGTTGATATGGATGCCAGCCAGCGTGATGAACTGGTACTTGTAGCCCAGTGCGGACAGCTCTTCCTGGAAGGAAGCGATCTGGCTGTCGTTGAGGTTCTTCTTCCAGTTAAACGATGGCGAGCAGTTGTACGACAGCAGCTTGCCAGGGCAGGCAGCGTGCACAGCTTGCGCGAATTCACGGGCGAAGCCGATATCTGGCACGCCAGTTTCGCACCACACCAGGTCAGCGTAAGGGGCGTAGGCCACGCCACGGCTGATAGCTTGTTCCAGACCGTTCTTCACGCGGTAGAAGCCTTCTTGTGTGCGCTCGCCAGTCAGGAAAGGCTTGTCGTTGGCGTCATGGTCAGAAGTGATCAGGTTGGCGGCTTCAGCGTCAGTACGTGCCAGCACGATGGTGGGAACACCCATCACGTCAGCAGCGAAGCGGGCAGCGATCAGCTTTTCGCAGGCTTCTTGCGTGGGCACCAGCACCTTGCCACCCATGTGACCGCACTTCTTCACCGCGGCCAGTTGGTCTTCAAAGTGCACGCCGGCTGCGCCTGCGGCAATCATGTTCTTCATCAGTTCGAAGGCGTTGAGCACGCCGCCGAAACCGGCTTCCGCGTCGGCCACGATGGGCAGGAAGTAGTCGATGAACTCCTTGTCGCCAGGGTTCACGCCACGGCCCCACTGGATTTCGTCGGCGCGCTTGAAAGTGTTGTTGATGCGACGAACCATGGTGGGCACCGAGTCGTATGCATACAGCGACTGGTCAGGGTACATGGTTTCGGACGTGTTGCCGTCGGCAGCCACTTGCCAGCCCGACAGGTACACGGCTTCCAGACCTGCCTTGGCTTGTTGCATGGCTTGGCCAGCGGAGATGGCGCCAAAAGCATTGACGTAGCCCTTCTTGGCGCCGCCGTTGATCTTGTCCCACAGCTTTTCAGCACCGCGCTTGGCCAGGGTGTACTCGATGGGCAGCGAACCACGCAGGCGCACCACATCAGCGGCGGAGTAACCGCGCTTCACACCCTTCCAGCGGGGGTTGGTCGCCCAGTCTTTTTCCAGGGCGGCAATTTGCTGTTCGCGGCTCAGTTGTTCGTTGAGGGATTGAGGCATGTGGACACTCCTGAGGTTGGTTGAAAACACCGGGCAATTTGCTCTGCCCATGGACACAACTTTAAGTCTTGTATAAGACACAAGCAAGCTCTTATGTCTTATACAAGAGATAAATTTTTTTATTTAAAAACAATGACTTAAATACATGATTCCTCAATGCGGTAGTTTGTTATCGCAATAAGAAATTTTTAGAGCAATCGAAACGTCTTTTTATTTCACAATGCAAAAATGAATTTTTACGATAAGAAATTTCTGCCAAGCCGAAAACGCTGAAGCTGGCTGGAGCCGCAACGAGCAGGAGTCCATCGGCCGTGCAGCCCCTACCCTCCTCACCCCAGGCTTTTGCGGCCCCTTACGCCAAGAGGCTCTCGGTACGCGTTCACAACCCAGCAAGCACCAACCGTCGTTCAACCAACTCCCTGTCTTGCGATGGCACACCAAGGTAGCCATGCCGGGTTGCATTACGAAGACAAAGCGCGCCGAAAACACCGGCAGGCAGTACGGCCATCGCAGTTGAGGGGCTTGCACGCGGGGGAGCCTCACACCCACGCATGCGTCAGTGACACGCCAACAAGGTGGGTTCCGTCGTGCATGATGCGGGGTTGTTTGCACTATTTGACGCTCGTTATGCACCACCCCAGCCGCCCCTTGGCCTACGTTTGTCTGGCACTCAGCATGGCCTTGGTGGGCAGTTATGTTGCCCTGTCCAAACCGCTGGCAGGGGTTATCCCGGTGTTCTTGCTGGCGTGGCTGCGTTTTGGGATTGGCGGTGTTGCCATGCTGGGCTGGCTGCGCAAGCCCGCAGACGAGCCCCCCATGAGCACACAGACCAAGCGATTGCTATTCCTGGAGTCGTTTCTGGGCAATTTCCTGTTCACCATGTGCATGCTTTATGGCGTCAGCCTGACGAGTGCGGTGTCGGCAGGTGTCACGATGGCGGCCATTCCGGCAGCGGTGGCCGTGATGAGCTGGGCGTTTCTGCGTGAACGGGTGCCGCCCCGGACGTGGGCGGCCGTGGCGCTCGCCGTGCTGGGAATTGCACTGCTATCGCTCTCAAAATCAGAGCACTCAGCGCACGGCGGAGTTGCGCAAGCGGGCAATAACACTGCCAATCTCACCTGGCTGGGGCAACTGCTGCTGATCGGCGCTGTGCTCTGCGAAGCCGCGTATTCGGTCATTGGCAAGAAGCTCACCGGCTCGCTGGGCCCCAAGCGCATCACCTCACTGATCAACGTCTGGGGGTTTGTGCTGGCCACGCCCTTGGGCCTGTATACCGCTTACAGGTTTGACTTTGCAGCCGTGGGCACGGGCATGTGGCTGCTGCTGGTTTTCTACGCGCTGGCTGCCAGCGTGTGGACGGTGTGGCTGTGGATGACGGGGCTGAAGTCCATCCCCGCCGCGCAAGGCGGCGTGTTCACCGTGATGCTGCCCGTGAGCGCGGCGCTGGTCGGGGTGTGCGTGCTGGGCGAAACACTCACCGGCATCCAGACCCTGGCCTTGGGCATTGCCTTGGCCAGCGTGCTGCTGGCCACTCTGCCGCCCCGCAAAACGGCCAGCCCAGCCTCAACCCAGCAGTGATGTGGCACTGACCACGATGCCGTCCTCGTCTGCATAAAGCCAATCGCCGGGGCGCACCCACACGCCCTGGATCAGCACGGCCACGTTGCTCTGGCCTTCATTGCGTTTTTCGGTCGGCAGCGGCATGAGCCCCAAGGCGCAGATGCCCACAGCGGCGGCCCGCAACTCCGCAGCGTCCCGCACGCAGCCGTTGACGACCACCCCCGCCCAGCCATTGCGGGCCCCAGCGGCTGCCAGGTTGCCGCCGACCAGTGCGCGGCGCAGCGATGCACCGCCATCCACCACCAGCACACGGCCTTGCCCAGGTGTATCGAGCGCGGCCTTGACCAGCGTGTTGTCTTCAAAGCACTTCACCGTTGCAACCGGGCCACAAAACACCCCCTTGCCACCGTAGTGAAGAAAGCCTGGGGGCAACACCCGGAATGCACCGCTGTCATCGGCTTTGTGAACGTCACACAAATCACAGGTGCTGAACGCAGCAGTTAGATGGTCAACCATGGAGAAAACCTTTTGTCAGAGAGGAAGAAAGCGGCCCCAGCGGACTCAAGCCGCCAGTTCCAACGCTCACATTGTCACCAGACATTGCAGGCGAGTCATGCCACACAGCCAGCCCACGTTTGTTAATCATTCATTGCCGTGCCACACAGCCAAGGTAAGGGCCGCTACAAATCGAGGCAAAAAAAGCCTTTTCTCCCTTGGAAACCCGTTTTTTTCAAAGTAGCATCGGCTGGCCAGTGGGAAAGCAGCTTTTCTCTGGTGAAGATTGATGTCCAAAAAGGAAAAACCCAACATGGCAACTGCAAAAAAAGCTCCGGCAAAGACCGCTGCGGACAAGGCCGCAGCACCGGCAAAGAAGCGCACTCCCAACGCAGCCTTCATGAAGGCCCTCACCCCCAGCCCCGCACTGGCTGCCGTGGTGGGCTCTGCGCCACTGCCACGCACGGAGATCATCAGCAAGCTGTGGGTCTACATCAAGGCCAACAACCTGCAAGACGCCACCAACAAGCGCAACATCAACGCCGATGCCAAGCTCAAGGAACTGTTCGGCAAACCTCAGGTTTCCATGTTCGAACTCGCTGGCCTGATTGGCAAGCACGTCAGCTGAGCCCCTCGCCCAGTGACGCAAAAGCCGGCTCTGCCGGCTTTTTGCTTTTTTGGGCCCCGCTGACCGTGGCGCCCTGGTCAGTTGGGCACTCTGTTGTTTACAAACACCAATACAAATGAGAATGACCCTCATTTGATACAATGCATAACAGCTGACAAACGCATAGCCATGCACAACACGCCCCGCTGCGTGAATCTAGCCATTGCCTCTGGTCTGCTCTTGGTACATCCCTCGCCCATGCTGCGCGGCCACCGCCGGTGCGTGCTGACGAGCGATGCCACACCACCTGCACCACCCATTTTCGGAGGCCACCTTGGCAAAAACCTGCGCACCGCGCGGCAGCAGCATGCTGCAATCGACTCCCTCTTCCGCCCCCCAGTCCGACAAAGTCTTGCTGCCCCTGGGCGCCATGATGCTGGCCGCCTCGGTTGGCAGTTGGGCGCAGACCGGCACCACACCCGAAGCCACGCTGCCCGCCGTGACGGTGAAGGAGCAGGCCGCCCCACAGGGCAAAGACACCCTGCTGATCAAGCAGACCACCGTGGGCAAGGGCAAGCAAGAGATCAAGGACATTCCGCAGTCGGTCACGGTGTTCACTGAAAAGCTGATGAACGACCGCAACCAGGACGATTTCCGCGAAGTGCTGCGCACCACCGCCGGCGTGACCTTCCTTGCAGGCGAAACGGGTGAGGAAGACGTGCGTCTGCGCGGCTTTTCGCTAGGCCAGGCCGGCGATATCTACAACGACGGCATGAAGGATGCCCCCCTGCTGGAGCGTGACACCTTCAACAACGACCGGGTTGAAGTGCTCAAGGGCTCGGCCTCTATGCTGTTCGGCAAGGGCTCGACCGGCGGCGTGGTCAACCAGGTGAGCAAGTCTCCCCTGCTGATCGACCAGCACGAAGCCTCGTACACCTACGGCACGGGCAACACGCACCGCATCACGGGTGACTTCAACTTCATCACGGGCGAAAACGCAGCCTTCCGCCTGAACGCCATGGTGCAGGAGTCCGACAACTTCGGTGCCAAGCAAGACAAGCGCGGCATTGCACCCAGCTTTGCCTGGGGCATCGGCACGCGCGATGAGTTCTCCATCGGCGCGTACTACCTGACCACCGAAGGCCGCCCGATCTACAACCACCCCTGGCGCCTGTCGTCTGACGGCAAGATCAACACCACGCTGCCCGCCCGCAACTTCTACGGGCTGGAAAGCGACTACAACAACACCGAATCCAAGTACATCACGCTGGGCCATATCCACCGCTTTGACGACAACGGCGAACTGAACACCCGCCTGCGCTGGGGCAACTACAAGCGCGACATGCTGGCCAGCACCATTGGCTTCCAGAACAGCGGCATCACCCTGGGTCAGATCAACGAAAGCACCGTGCTGACCCGTGGTTCCAAGGGTCGCATCGGCGAAAGCGATGTGCTGCAAGCACAAAGCGACTACAGCAACACCTTCAACTGGGGCGGCAAGAAGCACGCCGTGCTGGCGGGTGTGGACTATTACGACGACGACGCCAAGCGCAACCAAAGCTACGCCAACACCACACCCCGGCCCACGACCATCGTGGGCGCGCCCAACAACGGCGCCTCGGTGGTGGATGGTCGCGCTCCCGTGCAGTGGAACACCTTCACGTCGCGCAACCTGGGCCTGTATGCGCAAGACACCGTCTCGCTCACCAACACCCTCAAGCTGGTGGGTGGCCTGCGCTATGACGACTTCAGCGCGTCTTACCGCAACCCCGCCGGCACGATCAGCAACAAGATCTCGGACAGCCTGGTCAGCCCCCGCGTCGGCCTGATCTTCCAGCCCGACGAGCTGACTTCGTACTACGTGTCTTACGGCACTTCGTACAACACCTCGGGTGACACCTACCAGTTCGGCAATTTGGGAGCCACAACCAACCGCGCCGCCAACACTCCGCCCGAGAAGAGCCGCAACATCGAAATTGGCAGCAAGTTCGAGCTGTTCGAACGCCGCGCACTGCTGGGCGTGGCCATGTTCTACAGCGAGAAATACAACGAGCGCAACACCGACCCCGACACGGCTGCAGCGCAAGAGCTGCTGTCCGGCAAGCGCCACGCCACCGGCATGGAATTCAACCTGGCGGGTCGTCTGACACCCCAATGGGAAGTGTTCTTTAACCACACCTGGATTCCTGACGCCAAGATCGACCGCAGCAACGTGGTGCTGGCCGCCAACGGCGGCGGCGCGCAAGTGCAGGGCGATCGTCCCGGCCTCACACCCAAGCACAGCGGCAGCGTGTGGAGCACCTACGCCATCACGTCCAAGATACGTGCAGGCGCTGGTATTACTTACCGCGGCAAGCAAAACCCCGAGGGCTCGCGCGCCGTGTACGCCAGCGGTTTCGGTGTGGTGGATGCGATGGTCGAGTACGCCATCGACGACAAGACCTCCGTCAAGCTCAACGTGAACAACCTGTTTGACAAGGTCTATGCCGATGGCCTGTACCGCGGCTTCTACATCCCTGGCGCGGCACGCTCTGTGCAGCTGACCCTGAAGACCCGCTTCTGATCCCCTGCGCCCCGGCCCCTTGCCCACCTGCACACCATGTTCCTGCACATCCAGAACGTTCTGACCGCTGAGGAAATCGCTTTCTTCCAGCAAGCCCTTGGCCCGGACGCCCCCTGGGTGGACGGAGCACGCAGCGCAGGGGGCCAGGCGCAGCACCAGAAAAACAACCTGCAGCTGTCGCAAGCCAGCGAGCTGTCTGCCCAGCTGCAGGCCAAGGTGAAGGCGGCCGTGCACCGCAGCGCCCTGTTTTTTTCAGCGGCCCTGCCACGGCGCATCTTCAACCCGCTGTTCAATAACTACGGCGACGGCGCCAACTACTACGGCAACCATGTAGACAGCGCCGTCATGCACTCCAAGGCCGATGGCTGCTGGGTGCGCAGCGACCTGTCTTGCACGCTGTTCCTGACCGCGCCCGAAGACTACGACGGTGGCGAACTGGTCATCGCCCAGGCCCTGGGCGAAAAGCGCATCAAGCTGCCCGCGGGCGATTTGATCCTCTACCCCAGCAGCACCGTGCACCAGGTATCACCCGTCACGCGCGGGCACCGCATCTGCAGCTTCTTCTGGGTGGAGAGCATGGTGCGTGGGCTGGAGCAGCGCCAGCTGCTGTTTGACATGGACATGGCCTTGCTCAAGCTGCGCCAAAGCGTGGGCGAAACTGATCCTGCGGTGATTGCCCTGTCGGGCACGTACCACAACCTGCTGCGCATGTGGGCCGATGTGTGAGAACCTGTTCAAAGGCACCGGCAGCATCCCCCGATGCCTACCCACACCCACTTCAATCCACTCTCTTTTTGATAGCACCTTGCGCTTACTAGACAAGCGCCAGGTGCTTTTTTCATTGCAATGACCCATTCCCCCGCCCTGCAAAAGGTTCCCCCCACGGTGGTGAGCCTGGCCGACCACGAACAGCACGCGCGCCAGCAACTGGACGACAACGCCTGGGCCTACTTCAGTGGCGGGGCGGCCGATGAGATCACCCTGCGCGCCAACCGCAGCGCGTGGGACGCCCTGCCCCTGTGGCCGCGCGTGCTGCGCCCCCTGGCGGGCGGGCACACCCGCGTCAGCCTGCTGGGCCGCACGCTGGCGCACCCCATCTTGCTGGCCCCCATTGCCTTTCAGCGCATGGCCCACCCCGATGGCGAACTGGCCACCGCCTATGCCGCCGCAGCGCTGGGCGCAGGGCTGGTGCTCAGCACCCAGGCCAGCCTGCCGCTGGAGCCCATCGCCCAGGCGGTGCTCAGCGACCCAGGGCGCGGGCCGCTGTGGTTTCAGCTGTATCTGCAGCACGACCGGGGCTTTACCCAGGCCCTGGTGCAGCGCGCGGAAGCCGCAGGTTACGAGGCCCTGGTGCTCACCGTAGACGCCCCCACCAGCGGCATCCGCGACCGGGAGCGCCGTGCGCAGTTTCGCTTGCCGCCAGGCATCGGCCCGGTGAACCTGGCAGGCCTTCAGCCCCCGCCCGCACCGCAACTGCAACCTGGGCAAAGCGCACTGTTCGATGGCCTGCTGCACCAGGCCCCCACCTGGGACGACATCGCCTGGCTGCGCTCCATCACCCGCCTGCCCGTGCTGCTCAAGGGCGTGCTGCGCCCGGCTGACGCCACGCAGGCCGTGGCGGCGGGGGCGGCAGGGATCATCGTCTCCAACCACGGTGGGCGCACGCTCGACACCGCCCCGCCCACTGCGGTGGCCCTGCCCCGTGTGGCGCAGGCCGTGGCAGGTGCCGTGCCCGTGTTGGTGGATGGCGGCATACGCCGAGGCACCGATGTGCTCAAGGCCATAGCGCTGGGCGCCAGCGCGGTGCTGGTGGGCAGGCCTGCCGTGCACGGGCTGGCCCACGCAGGGGCTGCGGGCGTGGCCCATGTGCTGCGCCTGCTGCGCGACGAGCTGGAGGTGGCCATGGCCCTCACCGGCTGCAAAACCCTGGCGGATGCGCCAGCGGCATTGTCGGCTGACTGATCGAGCCATGGGCCCCGCCCCGGCTGGGTTGGCTTGGAACACGGCCTGGGCCATGTCAACCCTACCAAAACAAGGAATTGCATTGCAAATGCGATGGATTCGCATTTATAATTCATTCATTACCAACAGCCAGCTACTTAGCTTGCCGCCATGATCGTCTGTGTATGCCGCCGAGTTTCGGACCGAGAAATTGCCCGCCACGCCCGGGCGGGTCTGAGCTTTGACGAAATCCAGTTCGAACTGGGCGTTGCCACCCAATGCGGCCGCTGCGAGAGCTGCGCGCGCGATGTCGTGGCGCAATGCAGTGCGTCTCATCCGGTTGCTGCGGTGCACAATGACACCGCGCCACGGGCGATCCAGCTTGCCAGCTCCATCACGGAAAGCAAGGCATGGACCTCCTCTCTACACTCGCAGGCAGCTTGATCCTGGTGGCGGGCTCCGCCTGGTGGATCTTTCGCAAATAAACAAGGTCTTTTTGGCCTCTAGCGCTTATGCAGTAAGCGCTGGCAGCTATCATTTTTATGTCGCAGCCTGATCGTTTTGCCCCTGCTGGGGGCCTGAGTCGCAACACCGTCATCGTGGGCAGCGTGGTGCTGTTTCACGTTGCGGCCATCTGGGCCCTGCAGTCGGGCCTGGTGCGCAAAGCAGCCGAAGTGATTGTTCCCGCCGAGTTGCTCAGCGAGTTCATTGCCCCGCCCGCCCCCAAGGTAGCCCCCCCGCCGCCCAAGCCACCCGCGCCCACACCGCCCAAGCCAGCGCCGAAGGTGCAAGCGCCCAAGCCCACCCCGGCGCCCATGCCCCTGGCCATCAACGACCCCACGCCCGCGCCCAACGCGCCCACGGGGGTGACCACGCCGCAGCCGCCAGCGCCGCCCATCACCGAGCCCGTGGCCGCCGCCCCCGCGCCTGCGGCGCCGCCCGCGCCCCCGGCGCCGCCCAAGATCGAGCTGCCCTCCAGCGACGCCGCCTACCTCAACAACCCCAAGCCCAGCTACCCCGCCATCAGCAAGCGCATGGGTGAGCAAGGCAAGGTGGTGCTGCGCGTGCTGATCGGCACCGATGGCGCCCCGCAGAAGGTGGAAATCAATAAGTCCAGCGGCTACGAGCGCCTGGACCGCCAGGCCCAGGAGGCCGTGATGCGCTGGCGCTTTGTGCCCGGCAAGCGCAACGGTGTTCCCGAAGCCATGTGGAACCTGGTCCCCGTCAACTTTGTTCTCGAATAAACCAATCAACGCTTAGGGAGTTTTCATGGAATCGCAATTCGGTATCGCCAATGTCTGGATTCAAGGCGACTTTGTTACCCGGGCCGTGGCCGTGCTGCTGCTGGGCATGTCGCTGGCCTCGTGGATCGTCATCCTGATCAAGGCGCTGGACATCATCAAGTTCAAGAAGCACGCCCGCGCCGCGCAAGACTTCTGGCACAGCGAAGACTTTGCCGCCGGCATGACCAAGCTGGGCGCTGACCCCACCAACCCCTTCCGCCACCTGGCGCTGGAAGGTCGCGAAGCCACCGCCCACCACCGCAACACCAAGGCGCACCTGCACGACGCGCTGGATGTGAGCGACTGGGTGACGCGCTGCCTGCGCAACTGCATTGATGAATTCACCGCCCGCCTGCAATCGGGCCTGGCCATCCTGGCCTCGGTGGGCTCTACCGCGCCGTTCATCGGCCTGTTTGGCACCGTGTGGGGCATCTACCACGCGCTGCTGGCCATCGGCACCTCGGGCCAGTCCACCATCGACAAGGTGGCCGGCCCCATCGGCGAAGCGCTGATCATGACCGCCCTGGGTCTGGCCGTGGCCATCCCTGCGGTGCTGGGCTACAACGCCCTGGTGCGCGGCAACAAGTCCATCCTGGGCAGCCTCAACAGCTTTGCGCACGACCTGCACGCCTACTTTGTAACGGGCGCCCGTGTGAACGCGGGCGGCGAACAAGGCAAGGTGCTGCCCATGAAGAAAGGCAGCTAAGCCATGTCGTTCGGAACCCAGGACAGCTCCGATGAGGTGATGAACGAGATCAACATGACGCCCCTGGTGGACGTGATGCTGGTGCTGCTCATCATCTTCATCATCACCGTGCCGGTGATGAAACACTCGGTCAACGTGGACCTGCCCAGAGCCACCAACCAGCCCGAGGACGTGAAGCCCGAAACCGTGCGCCTGAGCGTATCGGCCGAAGGCAAGTACTACTGGAACGAATCGGAAGTGACGGAGGAAGAACTCTTCCCCCGCCTGCAAGCCGAAGCCGCCAAGGAGCCGCAGCCCGACCTGCACATCCGTGGCGACAAGGCCGTGCGCTACGAAAAGGTGGCCATCGCCATGGCAGCAGCCCAACGTGCCGGTGTGCGCAAGATCGGGTTTGTGACGGACCCACAGCAATAAGCAAGGCATCTTGGTGGTCACGCCCGCCCTCTGGCACGGCACCGTGCCCCTCTGAAAGCCCCACGCCCCGCGCCCGGGGCTTTTTGCGTTGTGAGCCGCAGTGCAATGAAAGCAGCGGCACCCCTCAGTGCTTTGCGCACGCCGGCCGCACTTGCCCACTGGGGCGCGCCCCTCTCGGGCCACCACAGCCACGCACTCCACACCCCAAGGGGTCCACAGCCCCACCTTCAGGAGACCTTGCATGAAGATTCGCCTCGCCGCCCACCTCACCTGCGCCGCTGTCTGCCTGGGGTTGCTGTTCGCTGACCAGGGAAGACTGGCAAGCGTCTTGTACTTCCTGTACCTGGGGGTCGAGGTTTTTATCTCCGCAGTCACGGGCAAGCAGCGCAACGATGGCGAGCGGTGAAGGCGTCAGCCCTGGTGGACGAGCGCCCGACCGCCTTGCGCACCATGCTCACCGCCTGAATCGCGGATCTCAACCCGAACAGGGAAATATTTTTCAGAAACCGCTTGCAAAGTAATTGCGAATCGTTATCATTAGCACATCGACAGCATTACACCGCTTCAGGAACACAGACATGCAAGCCACCCTGACCACCGCCGCGTTCTTGCGTTCTTCCGTGGCCCCCGCCAACACGGGTTCTGCCCCCTCTCCCACCGCTGATGGCCCCGTGCTGGCGGTGGACAGCAGCACCCTACTGCAAGGCCAGAAGGCCGTGGCCATCAGCCACAACGGTTCGCTGTACCGCTTGCAAGCCACTAAGCTGGGCAAGCTGATCCTGACCAAATGAGTTTCATCGTGGGGCGACTCCCGGGCTCATCAGCAGTCCGCAAGGGTCGTGTTTGCCAGCCAACGGTTGATCCCGCGTAGCCAGGCTTTTTTTCCCTGCGATCTTCGTTTCCCCAACAAAAAACCGGCCCAGTGGCCGGTTTTTTGTTGGCGCGTGCCACTGGCACGGCTTGGGCTTTTACAGGCCGATGGCGGCAATGCCGGCACGGGCAATCTGCGCGTCTTCGGAAGACTTCACGCCACTGACCCCCACCGCACCCAGGCACTGGCCGTCCTTCAGGATAGGCACACCGCCTTCGAGCATGCCCGCCACGGCAGGTGCGCTCAGGAACGAGGTGCGGCCGCCGTTGATGACGTCTTCATACACCTTGCTCTCACGCCGGCCCAGGGCGGCAGTGTGGGCCTTGGCTGGCGCAATGTGCGAGGAAATGGCGGGAGCCCCATCCAGGCGCTGCAACCACAGCAGGTGGCCGCCATCGTCCACGATGGCAATGGTCACGGCCCATTGGTTCTTAAGCGCTTCGGCTTCTGCAGCGGCGGCGATGCGCTTGACGTCAGCGAGTTCGAGTTCAAATTTGGTTTTCATGGAATGTCCTTTGAGGCGGGCCACGGGATCAATCCGCTGCCAACGCTCCCGGAGCATAGCGCCCGCGGCGGCGTTGGCGATGACCAGCTGGGGTGAAAGAGTTCATCCCTGCAGTGAGGGAATCCCGCGCATCCCTCACATCCCTTGCCCCCTTCACGCAGCGCCCCTGCGAAATAACGGTACGCCGCGGCCACGGCACTCAACGACTATGTTGACTGCGGCGCAGGGTACTCTCAAGGTTTGGGCCCAGCGTGCCGATAATGAGACAAGATGTTTCCATACCTCCGCGTCCTCCCTTCGCGTTTGCTTGTTGCCGCCATGGCGGTGGTGGTGCTGACTGGTTGTGAAATCCCAGGCATCTGGCCTGACCCCCGCATTGCGCAGCGGGAAGAAGAATCCAAAGCCATCGGCGGCGCCTGCCGCTATGCCCTGCGCGGGCTGGAAGACTGCTACACCCTGAATCCCAAGGCCTCGAAGGCAGCAGTGTTTGCGGGCTGGAAGGAAATGGACGCCTACATGCGCGAGAACAAGCTCGAAGGCGCCCCCTCGGTCATTGACCGCAACGAAAAACCCGAGAAGAAGAGCACGCCAGCCTCTGGCGCCCGCGACCCGGGCTGATCCTCCAAAGCCGCCTCACAGCGGCGCAGCCGGCCTGGGGCCGGCCGCTGCGCCTACCAGGCCTGCTCAGGCCCGCTCAAACACCGCCATGCTTTCAACGTGCGCGGTGTGCGGGAACATGTTGACCATGCCCGCCGCCACGCAGCGGTAGCCCGCCAAATGCACCAGCAGGCCCGCATCGCGCGCCAGCGTGGCGGGGTTGCAGCTCACGTACACAATGCGCTTGGGCGGCGTCCAGCCTTCGGCCCCTGCGGGCAACGGGCCAGCGCCCTCAGCGCCAATGCGGGCCTGTTCGATGTCTGCCAGGGCCTTGGCCAGGGCAAAGGCGCCTTCGCGCGGTGGGTCTACCAGCCACTTGTCGGCGGTGCCGTCGGCAATCAGCATCTCTGGCGTCATCTCAAACAGGTTGCGCGCTACAAAATCAGTAGCTGCCAGCGCTTTTCCATCCTGCCTTTGAGCCTGATTTGACTTGTAATTTTCACGCGAGCGGGCCACCAGGGCCTCACTGCCCTCAATGCCCAGCACCTCGCGCGCCTGGGTGGCCAGGGGCAGCGTGAAGTTGCCCAGGCCACAGAACCAGTCAATCACCCGTTCGTGCTTTTGCACGTCCAGCAAGCGCAGGGCGCGCGACACCAGCACGCGGTTGATGTGCGGGTTCACCTGCGTGAAATCGGTGGGCTTGAACGGCATGGTGATGCCGAAGTCGGGCAGCGCATACGACAGTGTCTCGCCGCCTTCGTCCAGCAACTTGACGGTGTCGGGCCCCTTGGGCTGCAGCCACCATTGCACGTTGTGCTGCGCGGCAAAGGCGCGCAGGCGGGCAATGTCTTCGGCCGACAAGGGCTCCAGGTGGCGCAGCACCAGGGCCGTGACGTGGTCGCCGCAGGCCAGCTCAATTTGCGGGCAGGTGTCGCGCGCATCCATGTCGGCCACCAGCTTGCGCAGCGGCATCAGCATGGCGCTGACGTGGGGCGGCAGCACGGGGCAGACTTCCATGTCGGCCACGTAGCGGCTCTTGCGCTCGTGAAAGCCCACCAGCACCGTGCCCTTTTTGATGACGTGGCGCACGGCCAGGCGGGCGCGGTAGCGGTAGCCCCAGGCGGGGCCTTCGATGGGGCGCAGGATGGTTTCGGCCTTCACCTTGCCCAGGTGCCAGAGGTTGTCCTCCAGCGCCCGCTGCTTGACGGCCACCTGGGCGCGCGTGTCCAGGTGCTGCATCTTGCAGCCGCCGCAGGCACCGCCATGCAGGCCAAAGTGCGGGCAACCAGGGCGCACGCGCTGCGAGGACTCGCGGTGGATGTCCGTCAGGCTGGCCTGTTCCCAGTTGTTCTTTTTGCGGTGGGTGTTGGCGCTGACCCACTCGAACGGCAGGGCACCATCAATGAAGACCACCTTGCCGTCGGGCTTGCGGGCCACGCCCTGGGCATCCAGGTCCATGGACTGGACGGCAAGCCAGCCCTCGGGAAGATCGGGCTGGTCTGCGGTGTCTTGAAGGGGTGGGGAGAGTGGTTCGGTCTGTTCGCTCATCCCCCGATTGTCTCAGGCTCGCGGCCTGGTTCACCCGCGGTCGGCGCGGCGGTCTTGGACTGGCAGGGGAACGGACGCAGGCTTGCCCGCACGCACAGACAGCTTGTTGATGGTGAGTTCACAGCCGTGCAGGTCGAGCGAGAAGATCAACTTGCCGCCAGGGGCAACCTTGGGCAGCGTCTGGTGCAGGGGGTACGACATGTCTACCGGTGGCTCGATGGAGCGGTAGATCAATTCACCATCGGGCGCATAGATTTGGTAGCAGGCAGCAGACGCCACAGGGCTGAACAGGGCGGCGGCCAGAGCGGCAACGGCTGCGACATGGGGCAATGCGGACATATTCCTCTCCTCGGGTATCAGTTCAAAATTTGTGGCTGCATTATGCGGCGGCGTCCTCGGCGGCTCCACCCCCATGGGACAGCTGCCAGCCTCACACATGCAGATGCAGATGGTTGCTGTGCTTGACCTCTTCCATCACCGCATAGGTGCGGGTTTCACGCACGCCGGGCAGCTGCCACAGCACATTGCCAGCAAACACCCGGTAAGCGTTCATGTCGGCGGCGCGGGTCTTGAGCAGGTAGTCAAAGCCACCCGCCACCAGGTGGCATTCCATGATCTCGGGGTGCACCTGCACCGCAGCCTTGAACTGGTCGAACACGTTGAGCGTGGTGCGGTCCAGCAGCACCTCCACAAACACCAGCATGCCCGCACCCAGCTTCATGGGATTGAGGCGCGCCTCATAACCCAGGATGTAGCCCTCGCGCGTGAGGCGCTGCACCCGCGCCAGCACGGCGGTGGGCGACAAGGCCACGGCCTCGGCCAGCTTCAGATTGGCGATGCGCCCGTCTTCTTGCAGGATTGACAAGATTTTTCGGTCGATGCGGTCCAGATTATTTTCCATGGCACCTATTCTTAGTGAATTATTCAAACAATAGCGCATTCTTTGAATATTCATTCGGCTCAAGTCCGGGGATCATCGCTTTCATTGCGCCAAACCCTGTTTGGCTCCCACCTTCCACCCAAGGCATCGCCATGACGCAACCCTCCGCTCCGTTTGCACAGTTCGCGCCCCGCACCCCGCTCACCAACCCGCTGCGCGCGCCCATCACCGCCGCCTACCGCCGCCCCGAGCCCGAGGCCCTGGCACCGCTGCTGGCCCAGGCCCGCCTGCCACAAGAGCTGGCCACCGCGTCGCAGCAACTGGCGCTGCGCATTGCCAAGTCGCTGCGCGAGCGCAAGGCCAGCGCTGGTCGTGCCGGCCTGGTGCAGGGGCTGCTGCAGGAGTTTTCACTGTCATCCCAAGAAGGCGTGGCGCTGATGTGCCTGGCCGAGGCACTGCTGCGCATCCCCGACAAAGCCACGCGCGACGCGCTCATCCGCGACAAGATCAGCAATGGCCAGTGGGATTCGCACCTGGGCAAAAGCCCCTCGCTGTTCGTCAACGCCGCCACCTGGGGTCTGCTCATCACCGGCAAGCTGGTGGCCACGCACAGCGAAAGCAGCCTGGGTAACTCGCTCAGCCGTCTGATCGGCAAGGGTGGCGAGCCCCTGATCCGCAAGGGCGTGGACATCGCCATGCGCATGATGGGCGAGCAATTCGTGACGGGTGAGACCATTGACGAAGCCCTGCACAACGCCCGCACGATGGAAGCCGAGGGCTTTCGCTATTCGTACGACATGCTGGGCGAGGCAGCGCTGACCAGCGAAGATGCCAAGCGCTACTACGCGTCGTACGAGCAAGCCATCCACGCGATTGGCAAAGCCTCTGCCGGGCGCGGCATCTACGAAGGGCCTGGCATCTCCATCAAGCTCTCGGCCCTGCACCCGCGCTACAGCCGCGCGCAATTTGACCGCGTGATGGACGAGCTGTACCCCCTGGTGCTGCGCCTGACCGTGCTGGCCAAACGCTATGACATTGGCCTGAACATCGACGCGGAAGAGACCGACCGGCTGGAGCTGTCGCTGGACCTGCTGGAGCGCCTGTGCCACGAGCCCACGCTGGCCGGCTGGAACGGCATTGGCTTCGTCATCCAGGCCTACCAAAAGCGCTGCCCCTTCGTCATCGACTACGTGGTGGATTTGGCCCGCCGCACCCAGCGCCGCCTGATGGTGCGCCTGGTGAAGGGCGCGTACTGGGACAGCGAAATCAAGCGCGCCCAGGTCGATGGCCTGGAAGACTACCCCGTCTACACCCGCAAGGTGCACACCGACATTTCGTACATCGCCTGCGCCAAGAAGCTGCTGGCCGCACCCGAAGCCGTGTACCCGCAGTTCGCCACCCACAACGCGGAAACGCTGGCCACCATCTACCACCTGGCGGGCAGCAACTACTACGCCGGGCAATACGAGTTCCAGTGCCTGCACGGCATGGGCGAGCCGCTTTATGAACAGGTGGTGGGCGCCATCACGGCTGGCAAGCTGGGCCGCCCCTGCCGCATCTACGCCCCCGTGGGCACGCACGAAACCCTGCTGGCCTACCTGGTGCGCCGCCTGCTCGAAAACGGCGCCAACACCTCGTTCGTGAACCGCATTGCCGACGAAACCATTGCGCTGGATGAGCTGGTGAAGAGCCCCGTGCAGGTGGTGGATGAGCAGGCAGCGAAGGAAGGCACCGCCGGCCTGCCCCACCCGCGCATCCCCCTGCCAGCGGCGCTGTATGGCGCCCACCGCAGCAACTCACGCGGGCTGGATTTGTCGAACGAAAACACGCTGACCGAGCTGGCCGCCACCCTGCAAGCCACGGCAAGCCACACCTGGACGGCAGCGCCCCTGCTGGCCACTGACGTGCCCGCAGGCACCACCCAGCCCGTGCGCAACCCCGCTGACCACAACGACGTGGTGGGCCAGGTGCAAGAAGCCACCACGGCCGACGTAGACCAGGCCTTGGCCCACGCCCAGGCCGCCGCAGCCCCCTGGGCCGCCACGCCACCCGCCGAACGCGCCGCAGCCTTGCTGCGCACCGCCGACCTGCTGGAAGAGCGCATGCAGCCCCTGCTGGGCCTGCTGATGCGCGAAGCGGGCAAGAGCGCCAGCAACGCCGTGGCCGAAGTGCGTGAAGCCGTGGACTTCTTGCGCTACTACGCCGCGCAGGTGCAAAGCACCTTTGACAACGCCACCCACATC
This sequence comes from Acidovorax sp. IB03, assembly GCF_016406015.1. NCBI lineage: Bacteria > Pseudomonadati > Pseudomonadota > Betaproteobacteria > Burkholderiales > Comamonadaceae > Acidovorax > Acidovorax sp. IB03. The sequence goes on from NZ_JAEFCH010000022.1 coordinate 34,557, forward strand.
CCGCTGGGCCCGGTGGCCTGCATCAGCCCCTGGAACTTCCCCCTCGCCATCTTCATGGGCCAAGTGGCCGCAGCCCTGGCCGCAGGCAACCCCGTGCTGGCCAAGCCCGCAGAGCAAACCCCGCTGATCGCCGCCGAGGCCGTACGCCTGCTGTGGCAGGCCGGTGTGCCCCGCGCGGCCGTGCAACTGCTGCCCGGCCAGGGCGAGACCGTGGGCGCACGCCTGATTGGCGATGCGCGCGTGATGGGCGTCATGTTCACCGGCTCCACCGAAGTCGCACGCATCCTGCAGCGCACCGTGGCCGGTCGGCTGGATGCCGCAGGTCGCCCCATTCCGCTGATTGCGGAAACGGGTGGGCAGAACGCGATGATCGTGGACTCGTCCGCACTGGCCGAACAGGTGGTGGGCGATGCCGTGTCGTCCGCCTTTGACAGCGCAGGCCAGCGCTGCTCTGCCCTGCGCGTGCTGTGCGTGCAGGAAGAAGCCGCCGACCGCGTGGTCGAGATGCTGCAAGGCGCCATGGGCGAACTGCGCGTGGGCAACACCGCCGAACTGCGCGTGGACGTGGGCCCCGTCATCGACGCCGAAGCGCAAACCAGCATCGTCCAGCACATCGAAAAGTTCAAAGCCCAAGGCCACCGCGTGTACCAGCACCCCAGCCACCTGGCGGTCCGCAGCGCACCTGGCACCTTTGTGCCGCCCACGCTGATCGAACTGAACCACATCGGCGAGCTGCAGCGCGAAGTCTTCGGCCCCGTGCTGCACCTGGTGCGCTACGCCCGCAAGAATCTGGACCAGTTGCTGGACGAGATCAACGCCACCGGCTACGGCCTGACCCAGGGCGTGCACACCCGCATCGACGAAACCATTGCCCGCGTGGTGGACCGCGCCCATGCCGGCAACGTGTACGTGAACCGCAACATGGTGGGCGCCGTGGTGGGCGTGCAGCCGTTTGGTGGCGAAGGCCTGTCGGGCACCGGGCCCAAGGCCGGCGGGCCGCTGTACCTGCTGCGGCTGCTGTCGCAGCGCCCCGCCGATGCGCTCGCACGCACCTTTGCCGACACAGACCGCGCCACGCCGCCCGAGGCCGCGGCCCGCAACCGCCAGTTGCCCGCCTTGTCGGCCCTGCAGCAGTGGGCGCAAAGCCAGGGCAACGCGGCACTGGCCAGCACCTGCCAGCGCTTTGCACAGGAAACGCAAAGCGGCACCTCCCGCACCCTGCCCGGCCCCACGGGCGAGCGCAACGTGTACACCCTGGCCCCGCGCGCACATGTGCTGTGCGTGGCAACGTCTGTCAGCGACCTGCTGGTGCAAACAGCCGCCGTGCTGGCCAGTGGCGGCAAGGCGCTGTGGCCCACCGCACAGGCCAGCCTGCGCAACCAGCTGCCCACCGCCGCGCAAGCCCAGGTGGTGCTGCAAGACAACGCCCTCACCGATGCCAGCGTGGCGCTGGACGCAGTACTGCACCATGGCGATGGCAAGGCCTTGCAGGCCGTGTGCACAGCCCTGGCCCAGCGCCCTGGCCCCATCGTGGGCGTGACAGCCATGCAGCCTGGCGCGGTGGACATTCCGCTGGAACGCCTGCTGATTGAGCGCGCCTTGAGCGTGAACACCGCCGCTGCGGGCGGTAATGCCAGCCTGATGACACTGGGTTGAGCACCCGCCGCAGCGCTACGCATGCGCTGCGGCGGTTTTTAATCAAAACGGCTTCTGGCGCTTATTAGACAAGCGCTGGCAGCTATTGATTCAATAGCAAATCAAGAGGCCGTCGCCAACGGCAAGTTCAGCAGCAGGTTCTGCGGCTTGATGCGTACCAGCCCCTCGGCATTGGTGGCCAGCCCCAGGTACACAGGCTTTCCTGCCACATCGGCGCGCATCTCTGCGGGGTTGGCAAAGGTCAGTGTGAACAGGCTGACAAGGCGCTGCATCCGCTCCGCCTCCACCGGCCGGTCCTGGTACAGGTCGTTCAAGATGGCGGTGGACTCCACGTCCAGCCCCACATGCCAGCGCCACGCGCTGTCGTTGATCTGGTGCACCGGCTCAATCTGCACCTGTACGCCCAGCATATGCAGCACCCAGCGTTCCAGCACCCGCGCCAGGGCCTTCAGGCCCGAGCGGGCGCGGGTCAGCTTGAGGGTGAGACCATGGCTCAGGTCCTGCGTCAGCTCGTGGGTCAGGTCCAGCAGAAAGTGGTGGCGCTCGCTCTCGGCCCAATAAGTAGCAGCGTTGTCGGGCGTGAGCACCTGCACCTGCGCGGTGGGTTGCAGCACACCGCCTTGGCGCAGCAGGCGCCCTACTTCACCCAGGCCTGCGGTTTCGTGCAGCAGGTCGAGGGCATCGCGGTCACCCGCCAGCATCTGGCCTTCTTGCAAGGTGATGCGCTGCGGGCGAAACAGCATCTCGGCCGCGCGGGCTTCCAGCGCGTCGTTGCTCGTGTCCAGCACATTGCGCAGCAAGGCCTGCACCACCGCATCGATGAACACGGCAGGCACATCCACCGTGCCGCTGCGCATCAGCCGCAGGTAATAGGCCTCCAGCGTGCCCGCAGCCAGAAGGCCATCGCGAAAGCGCAGAAACACCGCGTAGTTTTCCCGCGCATCGTCATCCTGCACAGCCGCCAATTGCTCGCGCTGCACAGGTGCCAGGGGTGCGGCCACCAGCCCCTCGTGCAAGGCGATTTCTGCGGCGCAGGACTCTGGCACCAGCGCCAGTTCGGGCCGTGCCAGCAGGGTGCGCACGTACGCCTCGGTAGGCACCAGCCAGCCCCGCGCATCGCGTTGCAAGAGCGAAAAGTGGCTGCCTGGCCAAAAATCGTTGTGTGGCGTCACGAAAGCGGTCCCCGAAAATCAAAACCTCCGAGGCTACAACACCCTAACTCCAGTACCCGAGCTTTCCCGCAAAGCCATGCGCAATTGCAAGGGCAACGGCACAATCACCGCACCATGAACGCGCTGCCCCCCTCGCTGCCCATCCGCACCGAATGCCCGCCCGGCGCCTGCGTATGCGACCGCGACGCCCTGCTGCAAGACCCGCAGGCCGACGCCCGCGTGCTGCTGCTCACCCGCGAGGAAGAAAAGCGCCTGCTGCAGCGGCTGGAGCAGATCACCAGCCTGGCCGACCTGCGCCGCCTGCAAGACCGCATGGAGCAGCAACTCGGCATCCGCCTGACCATCGCCCCCGGCCCCAACGAGGTGCGCACGCTGCGCGGCATCACCATCCTGGTCCACGAACAACGCGGCCTGTGCCGCAAAACCCGCCAGTCCATCCCCGCCGCCATCCGCCAAGCGCTGGAGCGACGGCCCGAGATCAGCTACGAATTGCTGGACGAAGGCGGGCTGTTTGGCGGACAGTAGCCGCCGGCGGCCCTGTAGCCGCACCCTAGAGCGAAGTCCCTGAAACAAAAAGGCCTTGAATGACTTCAAGGCCTTTTTGCTTGTGCATCGAAGCTCAGTCGGTGGATCTGAGCTGCGTGTCGATCATTCCCACTCGATCGTCGCTGGTGGCTTGCTGCTCACGTCATACGTCACGCGGTTGATGCCACGCACTTCGTTGATGATGCGGCCCGACACCTTCTTGAGCAGCGCATAAGGCAGTTCAGCCCAGTCGGCGGTCATGAAGTCGCTGGTCTGCACAGCGCGCAGGGCGACCACGTAATCGTAGGTGCGGCCATCGCCCATCACCCCCACGCTCTTGACGGGCAGAAACACGGTGAAGGCCTGGCTGGTCAGGTCGTACCAGGTCTTGCCTGTCGCTTCGTCCTTGAAGTTGCGCAGCTCTTCGATGAAGATCGCGTCGGCACGGCGCAGCAGGTCGGCGTATTCTTTTTTCACCTCGCCCAAGATACGCACACCCAGGCCAGGGCCAGGGAACGGGTGGCGATAGACCATCTCGTGCGGCAGGCCCAGGGCTACGCCCAACTCGCGCACTTCGTCCTTGAACAGGTCGCGCAGAGGTTCGAGCAACTTCAGGCCCAACTGCTCAGGCAGGCCACCCACGTTGTGGTGGCTCTTGATGGTGACGGCCTTCTTGCTCTTGGCACCGCCGCTTTCAATCACGTCGGGGTAGATGGTGCCCTGGGCCAGGAAGGTAGCGCCCTTGTGGCCGCCGGTGCCCGCCTTGAGCTTGGCAGCCTCAGCCTTGAACACATCGACGAACAGGCCGCCGATGATCTTGCGCTTTTGCTCGGGCTCGCTCACGCCCGCCAGCTTGCCCAGGAACAAATCGCTGGCGTCCACGCGGATCACCTTGGCGTGCAGCTTGCCTTCGAACATGTCCATGACCATGTCGCCTTCGTTCAGGCGCAGCAATCCGTGATCGACAAATACGCAGGTGAGCTGGTCGCCGATGGCGCGGTGAATCAACGCGGCAGCCACGGAGGAATCCACCCCGCCCGACAGGCCGAGAATCACCTCCTCGTCGCCCACCTGTTCGCGAATTTTTTGCACCGCCTCTTCGATATGGTCGCGCATGATCCAGTCGGCGCGCGTGCCGCAAATGCCCAGCACAAAGCGCTCCAGCAGAGCACGGCCTTGCACGGTGTGCGTCACTTCGGGGTGGAACTGCACGGCGTAATAGTGGCGGCTTTCGTCGGCCATGCCTGCGATGGGGCAGGACGGCGTGGAACACATCACCTTGAAGCCTGGGGGCAGCTCGGTAACCTTGTCGCCGTGGCTCATCCACACCTTGAGCATGCCGTGGCCTTCAGGCGTGGCAAAGTCTTCAATGCCCTTGAGCAGTTCGGTGTGGCCATGCGCACGCACTTCGGCGTAGCCGAATTCGCGGGTGTTGGAGCCTTCGACCTTGCCGCCCAGTTGATTGGCCATGGTCTGCATGCCGTAGCAAATGCCCAGCACAGGGATACCCAGCTCAAACACGGCGGCGGGCGCCTTGTCGTCCACCTCGTACACGCTGGCGTGGCTGCCAGAGAGGATCACGCCCTTGAGCTGACCGTCCTTCGCGTATTCGCGAATCCACTCGTCGGTCACATCGCAAGGGTGCACTTCGCAGTAGACATGGGCCTCGCGCACACGGCGGGCGATGAGCTGGGTGACTTGCGAGCCGAAATCAAGGATGAGGATTTTCTGGTGTTGCATGGCGGGCGACAGAAAGGTGCGTGAGGGCTTGAGAAAAGACAAAGGCCCGAACACCTGGGAGATGGGTTCGGGCCTGTGGTTGCGGAAGGATCAATCCGCGCGGTAGTTAGGTGCTTCCTTGGTGATCTGCACGTCATGGACGTGGCTTTCGCGGATACCAGCGGTGGTGATCTCGACGAACTCTGCCTTGTTGTTCATCTCTTCGATCGTGGCGCAACCGCAGTAGCCCATCGCGGCACGAACGCCGCCAGCCATCTGGAACACGATGGAAACCATCGAGCCCTTGTACGGCACGCGGCCTTCAATGCCCTCAGGCACCAGCTTGTCGGCGTTGGGGTTGCCGGTGCTCGACTCCTGGAAATAGCGGTCGGCACTGCCTTGCTGCATGGCGCCGATCGAGCCCATGCCGCGGTAGCTCTTGTAGCTGCGGCCCTGGAACAGGATCACTTCGCCGGGAGCCTCTTCAGTACCCGCGAACATGCCGCCCATCATGATGGTGCTGGCGCCAGCCGCCAAAGCCTTGGCAATGTCGCCGCTGTAGCGAATACCGCCGTCTGCAATCAGTGGCACGCCGGTGCCCTTGAGGGCAGTGGCCACGTTGTCGATGGCCATGATCTGGGGCACACCCACACCGGCCACGATACGTGTGGTGCAGATCGAGCCAGGACCGATACCGACCTTCACGGCGTCGGCACCAGCTTCCACCAAGGCCAGCGCAGCCGCGCCAGTGGCGATGTTGCCGCCGATCACATCCACTTGCGGGTAGTTTTGCTTGACCCAGCGCACACGCTCGATCACGCCCTTGCTGTGGCCGTGGGCTGTGTCCACCACGATGGCATCCACACCGGCGCGCACCAGAGCTTCCACACGCTCTTCAGTGCCCTCGCCCACGCCCACCGCAGCGCCCACGCGCAAACGGCCAGACGCGTCACGCGCTGCATTGGGGAAGCTGGTTTGCTTAGTGATGTCCTTCACCGTGATCAAGCCCTTGAGCTCGAACGCATCGTTGATGACCAGGATGCGCTCCAGCTTGTGCTTGTTGAGCAGCGCCTTGGCTTGTTCGGGCGTGGTGCCGTCTTTTTCGTTGACGGTGATGAGCTTCTCGCGCGGCGTCATGATCTGGTGGACCTTGACGTCGTAGCGTGTCTCAAAACGCAGGTCACGGCCAGTGACGATGCCAACCACCTTGCCGCCGTCGCATACGGGGAATCCCGAGATGCCCAGTTGCTCAGACAACTGAAGCACTTGCAAAACCGTGTGCTCTGGCGTGATCACCACGGGATCGCGCAGCACGCCGGATTCATAGCGCTTGACCTTGGCCACGTGCGCTGCTTGCTCCTGCGGTGTGAGGTTTTTGTGCACGATGCCGATGCCGCCCTCTTGGGCGATGGCGATGGCCAGGCGTGCTTCCGTCACAGTGTCCATGGCGGCGGACACGAGCGGCAGGTTCAACTGGATGTTGCGGGAGAGTTTCGTCGCGAGGGACGTGTCCTTGGGCAGGACCTGGGAGTACGCTGGCACCAGCAACACATCGTCGAAGGTGAGCGCTTTTCCAAGAAGGCGCATGAGAAAGCTCCAAAAAAAGGATTGTACCCGCACTGCCCCCCGCGCTGTTGGCGGCGATACAACCGGCTGAGGAGCCCAACCCTCCGCCCATCTGTAACCAAGTGCGAATGCTGTGACAGCTCACGGCCCTCACCGCTAAACTTGCCCGCATGAAAATGCACAAGCTTCTCCTGCTGGCCGTGGCCTGCACATGGGCCCTGGGTGCTGCTGCTCAGTGGCAGTGGATCGACAAGGACGGCCGCAAGGTGTTCAGCGACCGCCCCCCGCCAGCTGAAGTCCCCGCCAAAAGCATCCTGAAGCAGCCCGGCGGTGCACCGGTGGCTCGCCCTGCTACCACGCCAGAAGCCAGCAGCGCCGAGAACGCGACGCCCGCAGCGGCCGCATCCAAACCGGCCGCCAAACCTGTAGCGGCGGGCAAAGACAAGGAACTGGAAGAGAAAAAGGCCGCCGCTGAAGCAGCTGAAGCCGCCAAGAAAAAGGCGGAAGAAGAAAAGATAGCGCGAGCCAAAGCCGAGAACTGCACGCGGGCGCGCCAGGCCAAGGCAACGCTGGAATCCGGCGTTTTGATGAAGCAAACCAATGCACAGGGTGAGCGAGTCATCATGGACGAAGCCAGCCGCAACGCAGAAATCAAGCGCACCAACGACATCATCGCCTCAGACTGCACACGCTGAGGCCAAGGCAGCCAGGGTTCAGTAACCGGCCTTGGCTCCTGGGCGCTTGCTGGCAAACAGCCCGGTGGTGCGCGCGCCCTGTTTGGCAAAACGTTCACGCCGGGCCACTTTGGGGTCTACCTTCAGGGCGCGGTATACCTCCACCCGGTCCTGGTGTTGCAGCACCGTGGTTTTTTCCACCACACGCCCCCAGATCCCACACAGAGCCGTTCCCTTGCTCACTTGGCGCCAGGCGGAGCCGCTGGGGCCAGCCTGCAGCGCGTCTGCCACGGTAGCCCCTGGCGGCAACTGCAGCTCCCACTGCTGGGTTTGCCGCGGGGCCAGGCACACCACCACGACCACGGTCAAAGGGGCCTGCAAGGCGTGATCCTCTGTCACATCGTGGCCAGCAGCTTGCACCCTCTGCTCAGCCATACACCTGCTCTGCGCGCTTGACGAACGCATCCACCATGGTGGCGGCAATGCGGTCGAACACCGGGCCCACCAGGGCTGCCAGTGCGGCGCTACTGAAGCCGTAGTTCAATTGCAACTCCACCTTGCATGCCCGCTGGGTGCCATCGCCCACAGGCAAAAAGCGCCAGTCCCCCTCCAGCTTGGAGAACGGACCTTTGACGAGGTGCATTTGCACCCGCTCACGGGCTTCGTGAACATTGCGGGTGACGAAGGTCTGGCGAATGCCGCCCAGCGCAATACCCACTTCCGCAGTCATCCCCGCTTCGCTGTGCTCCAGCACCTGGGCACGGTCACACCAGGGAAGGAATTCGGGATAACGCTCCACGGCCGTGACCAAATCAAACATTTCTTTGGGCGAGTACCAGATGAGGACAGACTTTTGAACGGTTTTCATGCAGACGGGGCCCGGCGCCCCGTGGCAGGGCGGGCTGATGTGGGGGCCAGAGAAATTAGAATCGCGGGTGCGAGACAGCGACAATTGTAGGGAGGCCTTTTATCTTCCGGTTTGCGTCTTATCTAATTCCTCATGGCCAAAAAACCCGATCCCTCGTCCCGCATTGCTGACAACAAGAAAGCGGCTTTCAATTATTTCTTCGAAGAACGCCACGAGGCAGGCATGGTGCTGCACGGCTGGGAAGTCAAGGCGCTGCGGGAAGGCAAGGTACAACTGACCGATGGCTATGTGCTGATCCGCGATGGCGAGTTGTACCTGCTGGGCTGCCTGATCCACCCGCTCAAAACCGCTTCCACCCACGTCAACCCCGAGTCAGCACGCACCAAGAAACTGCTGCTCAAGAAAGACGAGATCAAGCGCCTGATTGGCAAAGTGGAGCAAAAGGGCTACACCCTGGTGCCCCTGAATCTGCACTGGAAAAATGGCTTTGTGAAATGCGAAATTGCGCTGGCCAAGGGCAAGGCAGAGCACGACAAGCGCGACACCATCAAGGACCGCGAAGGCAAGCGCGAGGTGGAACGCGCCATGAAGAGCCGTAACCGCTGATCGTCACGGCACCAGCAGCAACTGCCACCCCGCAAAAAAGCCGCTTCATCAGCGGCTTTTTTGTCTCATGTGCTCACCTATGTGCTACGGGCTTACTTCAACGCGGCCAATGGATGGGCGTGCGCAGGCCAGGGGCTAGCGAAGAAAGGCGTGACCATCTCGGGCGTCACATCCTCGATGCGGCCGGGGTTCCATTTCGGGGCATGGTCTTTGTCGACCGCCAGGGCGCGGATGCCTTCCACCGTCTCACTCTGGCCGGGGCGCAGGAAGAAGCAGTGGCGCACCATGTCGCGCTCCATGCGCAAGTCATCGGCCAGGCCCATGTGGCGCGCACGGCGGATCTGCTCCAGCACCACGTGCAACATGAGGGGCGAGCGCTTGCGCAGCGTGGCCGCTGTGGCACGCGCCCAGTCGGTGTCAGCGGACTCCAGGGCGCGCACAATATCGCCCACGGTGGGCAGCGAAAAATATTGGTCAATATCGGCTCTAGCGCTTGTGTGGTGAGCGCTGGCAGCTACAAACTTTGAAGCAACAAAGGCGCGAATGGCTTGTCCATCTGCAAAGTGCTGGCTGCCCAGGGCATCCCACACAGCGGCTTGCTGGTCTGAAGGCAGGCAGCCGTCGGCCAACTGGTTCTCGATGGCATCGCCCGCGCCAATGGTGTCGCCCGTCAGGGCCAGCCATTCGCCCACGCTGCCAGGGCAGCGGCTCAGGAAGTAGCCGCCACCCACATCGGGGAACAGGCCAATGGCGGTTTCAGGCATGGCCATTTTGGTGCGCTCTGTCACCACGCGCAGGGCCGCGCCCTGGCTGATACCCATGCCGCCCCCCATCACGATGCCATCCATGAAGGCGATATAGGGCTTGGTGTAGTTGTGGATCAGGTGGTTGAGGGCGTACTCTTCCGTGAAGAAGTCTTCGATCAGAGGGTTGCCCTGGCTGCCCGCCTGGTGCAGAAAGCGAATGTCGCCGCCCGCGCAAAACGCGCCAAAGGGGCCTTCCTTATTGCTGCCGCGAATGGCCACGGCCAGCACCCGGTCATCGGCCTGCCAGGCAAGCAAGGTGGCCATCAGGTCACGCACCATGCCCAAAGAAAGCGCATTCAGCGCCCGGGGCCGGTTCAGGGTGATGAAACCCACCTGACCACGCACTTCACTCAACACCTCAGCAGCCACCACTGTCTCCGTCATTTTTGTTCCTTCCAACCCAACATTTCATTGAAAACCAGGGCACCGATCACCAGTGCCCCACCGGCCAGTACGGCAGAGGCTGGGCGCTCTCCGGCGCCGAGCCACGCCAGCAGAATGCCAAAGATCACCTCCAGCAAGCCCAGCAGTGCCATCTCGGGAGCCTTGAGCACGCGCCCACAGCGCACCGCCAAAACGCAAGGAATGGCCAACTGGAAGACCCCCAGCAAAGCCAGCAAGAATAAATCATGTGCGGTGGCTTGCAGCGGCAAGGCCAGTGGCAATGTCACTATCACCGACACCACAGCCCCCACCAGCACCGCAGGCACCAGATCCACCGCATGGCCATGGCGCTGAGCGTGCTGCACCACCGTCCAGTTGGCAGCAGCAGCCACGGGCACGCACAGGGCCACCAAGGTGCCAGACAGTGGCAGACCCGCCATTTGCGAGCCGTACATCCAGCCAATACCCAGCCCGGCCAGCCCAATCGCCACCCAGGTGCGCAGCGCAATGTGATGGCCGATGAATATCCGAGCAAAAAGTGCCGTTAGCAGCGGCCCCACGGCCATGGTGACCAGCACGTTGGCCACGGGCATCAACGTCAGGGCCACCATGAAGGCGGTGAACATCGTCGCCCAACACAGGCCTGACAGCCACAGCGCGGCGCCACCGCGACGAATGGTGCCAAACACCCCCCGCCCCTGGATGGCGGGCAGCATGACCAGCAGGCTCAGCAAGGTGAAGAAACTGCGCCAGAAGGTGACTTCAAAACTGCGAGCCTGCTCCAGGTGGCGCGTGACCAACCCCGCAATCGACCAGAGCAAGGTCACCACCACCATCAGGAACACCGCGCGGGTGTGTGTGAGTTTGAGCATGGAACGGCTGTGTCAGAACTACCAACGGACGGAAAAAAGGGCCTCAGCATCGCTGGGCCCTTTCATCGATCGACCTGCGCGCCTGGCTGGTGAGCTCGGCACGAAGTCAGCGCGCTTCATATCAAGAGCGGCTGGCGCGCTTGCGCTCATTCTCGGTCAAATAGCGCTTGCGCAGACGCACCGACTTGGGGGTGATTTCGACCAGCTCGTCGTCTTCGATGAACTCGACACCGTACTCCAGCGTGAGGTCGATGGGAGGCGTGATCTTGATCGCGTCTTCCTTGCCGCTCACGCGGAAGTTGGTCAGCTGCTTGGTACGCGTGGCGTTCACTACCAGATCGTTGTCGCGGCTGTGGATACCGACGATCATGCCTTCGTACACGGGGTCATTGGCCTTCACGAACATGCGGCCACGGTCGTCCAGCTTGCCCAGGGCGTAGGTGAAGATTTCACCGTCATCCATGGAGATCAGCACGCCGTTCTTGCGACCGCCGATCTCACCCTTGTGCGGCTCGTAACCATCGAAGATGTTGGAGATCAGGCCGGAACCGCGCGTCAGGTTCAGGAACTCGTTGGTGAAACCGATCAGGCCACGGGCAGGAATGCGGTACTCCAGGCGTACACGGCCACGGCCGTCGGACTCCATGTTCACCAGCTCGCCCTTGCGCTCGCCCAGGGCTTGCATCACGCCGCCTTGGTGGCCTTCTTCGATGTCAGCCGTCACCAGCTCGATGGGCTCGTGCTTGACGCCGTCGATGTCCTTGAACACCACGCGGGGCTTGGACACTGCCAGCTCGTAACCTTCACGGCGCATGTTTTCCAAGAGGATGGTCAGGTGCAATTCACCACGGCCCATCACTTCAAACACACCTTCTTCGTCCGTTTCGTTCACGCGCAGGGCCACGTTGTGCTGCAGTTCCTTTTGCAGGCGGTCCCAGATCTGGCGGCTGGTCACGAACTTGCCTTCGCGGCCGGCCAGGGGCGACGTGTTCACGCAGAAGTTCATGGTCAGCGTGGGCTCGTCCACCTTCAGCATGGGCCGCGGCGCAGGGTTGGCGGGGTCGGTCACTGTCACGCCGATGCCGATGTCTTCAATGCCGTTGATCAGCACGATATCGCCAGGGCCAGCCAGGGGGGTCTGCATGCGATCCAGGCCCTGGAACGTCAGCACCTGGTTCACGCGGCCCTTGACGGTCTTGCCACCGGGGCCTTCCATGACGACCACGTCCTGCATGGGCTTCAAAGTGCCCTGGCTGATACGACCCACGCCGATGCGGCCCACGAAGGTGGAGAAGTCCAGCGCCGAGATTTGCAGTTGCAGGGGAGCGTCAGGGTTGCCAGTGTTCGGCGGCACGTGCTTGAGGATGGTGTCGAACAGGGCCGACATGTCGGGGCCCCACTGCTCACCAGGAGCGCCTTCTTCGAGCGACGACCAGCCGTTGATGCCCGAGGCGTACACCACGGGGAAGTCGAGTTGTTCGTCGGTGGCACCCAGCTTGTCGAACAGGTCGAACGCAGCGTTCACGACCTTGTCGGGGTTAGCGCCGGGCTTGTCCACCTTGTTCACCACCAGGATGGGGCGCAGGCCCAGGGCCAAGGCCTTCTTGGTCACGAAACGCGTCTGGGGCATGGGGCCTTCTTGCGCGTCAATCAGCAGCACCACGCTGTCCACCATCGACAGGGCACGTTCCACTTCGCCGCCGAAGTCCGCGTGACCGGGGGTGTCCACGATGTTGATGTGCGTGCCCTTCCAGCTCACGGCGCAGTTCTTGGCCAGGATGGTGATGCCACGCTCTTTTTCGATCGCGTTGTTGTCCATCACGGTATCGACGACCTTTTCGTGGTCGGCAAAGGTGCCGGACTGGCGCAGCAGCTGGTCGACCATGGTGGTTTTGCCATGGTCAACGTGGGCAATGATCGCGATATTGCGGATTTGTTTCGTCATAGTTTTTCCAATGTGCCGCTGTGCGCCATGGACGCGGAATGCGGCGTGCCTTCCAAAATTTGTTGAATTTCCAGCGGACTCAGGAGCCTGCCCGGCACCAGCTCCCCGCCAACGATGTGGCCCACCCCCAGCAACGCTGCAGGTTGATCGCCAAAGACCGCCACGGCACTGGCGTCAGGCCAGGATCCACGGCGACGCACACCCGACAAGAACCGGGCTGCATTGTCGCCGTCCAACGTGACACGGGTGTGCCCCACCAGCAGCGACTCGGGAGGCAGAACGCAAGCCAGGCGCTGCGCCTCGTCCATGGCTTCGAGTTGCGCCAAAGTGACGCAACGCTCGACCCCCAGGCCTCCCGTATCGATGCGGCGCAAAAAGGTCAGGTGAGCCCCCACCCCCAGCGCTGCACCAATGTCTTCTCCCAAGGTACGGATGTATGTACCCTTGCTGCAAGTCACTATCATTTTGATAGCTGCTTGCGCTTTCTCTGTCTGGATCAGCTCCAGTTTCAATGCATGAATGACGACCTGGCGCGCCTCACGTTCCACGGCAATGCCAGCGCGGGCGTACTCGTACAGCGCCTTGCCGTCTTTTTTGAGCGCGCTGTGCATGGGGGGCACCTGGCTGATCGGGCCAGTGAACTGCTGCTGCACGGCGGCCAAGCGCTCAGGCGTCAGGTGTTCGGGCAGCACCTCGCAGCACTCCAGCACGTCGCCCTCGGCATCGCCGGTAGCGGTGGTCACGCCCAGCAACGCCACGGCTTCGTAGGTCTTGGGGGCGTCGAGTTGCAGTTGGCTGAATTTGGTAGCCGCGCCAAAGCACAGAGGCAGCACGCCGGATGCCAGCGGATCCAGCGTACCGGTATGGCCCGCTTTTTCGGCGCGCAGCAACCACTTCACCTTTTGCAAGGCGTCGTTGCTCGAAAGGCCGAGCGGTTTGTCGAGCAGCAGCACTCCGTGCACCGGGCGCCGCTGCACCCGGATGCGGGGAGCGCGCTCGGTCATGCTTCCTCGTCGTCTTTCGCGCGCGAAGAAACAGCCTTGGCGATCAAGGCATTCATGTCGGCCGCGCGCTCGGAAGTGCGGTCGAACACGAAGTGCAGCGTAGGCACGGTGTGGATGTGCAAGCGCTTGAACAGGCCATTGCGCAGGAAACCCGCAGCCTGGTTGAGCGCCGCCTGGGTTTCCACAGGGTCACCCACCAGCAGGCTGAAAAACACCTTGGCATGGGCATAGTCGGGAGTGACCTCCACGCCTTGCAGGGTCACCATGCCCACGCGCGGGTCTTTCAACTCGCGCGCAATGAGCTCGGTCAGATCGCGCTGGATCTGGTCGGCCACCTTGAAGGCACGGTTAGGGGTAGCAGATTTCTTCGCAGCCATGTTGTCGCTTGTACCTCGTTCGCCTTACAGCGTCCGTGCGATTTCCTTGATCTCGAAGAACTCCAGCTGATCGCCTTCCTTGATGTCGTTGTAGTTGCGCAGCTTGATACCGCACTCGAAGCCTTCCTTGACTTCCTTGACATCGTCCTTGAGTCGGCGCACAGACTCGACTTCGCCGGTGTAGATGACCACGTTGTCGCGCAGCAGGCGGAACTTGCAGTTGCGCGTGACCTGGCCGGAGGTGATGTACGAACCCGCCACCGTACCGATCTTGGACGCCACGAACACCGTGCGGATCTCTGCGGTACCCAGGGCTTCTTCGCGCTGCTCGGGTGCCAACATGCCGGACATCGCTGCCTTCAACTCATCCACAGCGTCGTAAATGATGTTGTAGTAATGCAGGCTCACATCGCTCGACTCGGCCAGCTTGCGCGCACCGGCATCGGCACGCACGTTGAAGCCGATCACGATGGCCTTGGAGGCAATCGCCAAGTTCACGTCGGATTCGCTGATACCGCCCACACCGGCATACACCAGCTGCACACGGATCTCGTCGGTGGACAGCTTGAGCAGCGAGGCTGCCAACGCTTCCTGCGAGCCCTGCACGTCGGCCTTGATGATGATGGGCAGGGTCTGCACCTCGCCCGCCGTCATCTCGTTGAAGACGTTTTCCAGCTTGGCTGCCTGTTGCTTGGCCAGCTTGGTGTTGCGGAACTTGCCAGCACGGTAAGTCGCGATTTCACGGGCACGGCGCTCATCGCTGAGCACCATGAACTCGTCACCGGCTTGCGGCACGTCGGACAGACCCTGGATTTCCACCGGAATCGACGGGCCAGCCGTCTTGGCTGGCTTGCCGTTTTCGTCCAGCATGGCGCGCACGCGGCCGGAGGTTTGACCCGCCAGCACCACATCGCCCACTTTGAGCGTACCAGACTGCACCAGCACGGTGGCCACAGGGCCACGGCCCTTGTCCAGTTGCGCTTCAATCACCAAGCCCTTGGCCATGGCTTCGACAGGCGCTTTGAGTTCCAGCACTTCAGCTTGCAGCAGCACTTGCTCCAGCAATTCGTCGATGCCCATACCGGTCTTAGAGGACACCGGCACAAACGGCGAATCACCGCCGTACTCTTCAGGCACCACTTCCTCGACCACCAGCTCCTGCTTGACGCGGTCAGGGTTGGCATCGGGCTTGTCAGCCTTGGTGATGGCCACCACGATCGGCACCTTGGCTGCCTTGGCGTGCTTGATGGCTTCCTTGGTCTGGGGCATGACGCCGTCGTCGGCCGCCACCACCAGAATCACGATGTCGGTGGCCTGCGCACCACGGGCACGCATGGCCGTGAAGGCCTCGTGACCGGGGGTATCGAGGAACGACACCATGCCGCGTGGGGTTTCGACGTGGTAGGCGCCAATGTGCTGCGTGATACCACCAGCTTCGCCAGACGCCACCTTGGCGCGGCGGATGTAGTCCAGCAGCGAGGTCTTGCCGTGGTCCACGTGGCCCATGACGGTGACCACAGGAGCGCGTGGCAGCAGTTCGGCGTCTTTTTGACCCGCATCTTCGTCGGTGAAGGCTTCTGGATCGTCCAGCGCCGCGACCACTGCCTTATGGCCCATTTCTTCCACCACAATCATGGCGGTGTCCTGGTCCAGAGGCTGGTTGATGGTGACCATCTGGCCCATCTTCATCAGGGCCTTGATCACTTCAGAGGCCTTGATCGACATCTTGTGTGCCAGCTCTGCCACCGTGATGGTTTCAGGCACATGCACTTCGATGATCCGGGCTTCCACCGGTGCGGAGTTCTGGTGATCGTCGCGTTGATCGCGGTTGTCACCGCGGCGGCCACGGGGGCCACCACGCCAGTTGTTGCGGCCCACGCCACCGCTGCTGTCGCCGCGGGTCTTGATTTCTTTCTTCTTGGCCGTGTCGTTCGCCCAGCTGGAGGACAGCTTGGCCGACTTGACTTCCTTGCCCGAACCACCGCCTGGGGCGGCTGGCGCGGCAGCACCCGCATTGCGTGGGCCTGTGCCGGTACCAACGGCAGGCTTGTGCAGGGTGCCCTTCTTGGCGTCACCCACGGCGGCAGGCTTGGCTACTGGCTTGGGTTCCTCAGGCTTCTTGGCCACCATGACGGACTTCTTGGGCGCCGCCATCATCGCGCGAATGGCCTCGGCTTCCGCCAGGGCCTTGCGACGACGCTCTTCCAGATCGCGGGCTCGCGCCGCTTCTTCTTCGGCACGGGCCTTGGCTTCTGCGGCGGCCTTTTCACGGGCTTCATTCTGGGCTGCGGCACGGGCAGCCGCTTCGGCCTGCTGCTCGCGTGTAGCTTCCTGCTGCTGCGCAGAGGCTTGCGCCTTCTTGGCGGCTTCCTGGGCAGCGTAGGCTGCAGCGCGCTCTTCCGCTTCACGTTCGCGGCGCTCGCGCTCTTCACGCTCAGCACGTTTGGTAGCCAGTTCAGCTTCCTGGTGGCGAATCAGCTCAGCCTGGCGACGAGCTTCTTCCTCGCGGCGAACCAGTTCCTGGTCCTCGCGCGACACGGCGGATTCTTCCACCGCAGCTTCACGCGCCTGGGCAGCCGGCGCAGACGCCTCAACGCCTTCATCGCGCTGGATGAAGGTGCGCTTTTTGCGCACTTCCACCTGGATCGTGCGGGCCTTGCCTGTGGCATCGGCCTGCTTGATCTCGCTGGTGGACTTCTTCACCATGGTGATCTTCTTGCGATCCGCCGAAGCGGTGCCATGGCTGGCCTGCAGGTAAGCCAGCAGTTTTTGCTTGTCAGACTCGGTCAGGGGGTCTGAAGCGGCAGTCTTGCCCACGCCAGCAGCCTTGAGCTGATCCAGCAGGGTTTCAGGCGATTTCTTGAGTTCGTTAGCGAACTCGGCGACAGTATTACTCGACATATTTGGTTCGTGCCTCCCTGACCTTACTCTTGCCCTGCCACGAACCAATGTTCGCGGGCCTTCATGATCAAGGCCTTGGCTTCTTCAGCAGACTGTCCGGTCAGGTCGGTCAGCTCATCAATGGCCAGATCGGCCAAGTCGTCACGTGTATGCACACCGCCTTCGGCCAGCTTGGCAATCAGGTCGGGGGTCATGCCTTCGAGGTCGCGCAGGTCTTGAGAGACCTCTTCCACGCTTTCCTCACGGGCGATTTCCATGGTCAGCAGCGCATCCTTGGCGCGGGCGCGCAGCTCGTTCACGGTGTCTTCGTCAAACGATTCGATCTCCAGCATTTCCTGCAGCGGCACATAGGCCACTTCTTCCAGGGTGGCAAAGCCTTCGGAGATCAGGATGTCGGCGATTTCTTCGTCCACATCCAGCTTTTCCATGAACAGGCGGCGCGAGGCGTCGGACTCGTTGGCCTGCTTCTGCGCGCTTTCAGCGGCGTCCATGATGTTGATCTTCCAGCCCGTCAGGTCGGAAGCCAGGCGCACGTTCTGACCACCACGGCCAATCGCAATGGCCAGGTTTTCTTCGTCCACCACCACGTCCATGGCGTGCTTTTCTTCATCCACCACGATGGAGGACACGTTCGCGGGTGCCAGCGCACCAATCACGAACTGCGCGGGGTCTTCCGACCACAGCACGATATCCACACGCTCACCGGCCAGTTCATTGGTCACGGCATTGACACGGGTGCCACGCACGCCGACGCAGGTGCCGATGGGGTCCACGCGCTTGTCGTGAGACAGCACGGCAATCTTGGCGCGCGAACCGGGATCACGGGCGCAGGACTTGATCTCCAGCAGGCCTTGCTCGATCTCGGGCACTTCCTGGCGGAACAGCTCCACCATGAATTCGGGGGCCGAACGCGACAGGATGATCGGTGCGCCGCGCAGCGTCAGGTCCACTTCCATGATCATGGCGCGCACACGGTCGCCACTGCGCAAGTTTTCCTTCGGAATCATTTCCGAGCGACGCAGGCGGCCTTCCACGCGGCCGGATTCGACAATGATGTCGCCCTTGTCCATGCGCTTGACGGTGCCGGTGAAGATCTTTTCGCCGCGCGACATGAAGTCGTTGAGCAGCATTTCACGCTCAGCATCGCGGATCTTTTGCAGGATGACCTGCTTGGCAGCCATGGCGCCGATGCGGCCAATGGGCACGGATTCGACACCTTCTTCGATGTACTCGCCCACCTCGATGTCGGGCACGCGCTCGCGAGCGTCCATCAGCAGCTCTTCAGCATCGGGGTTTTGCAGGCCAGCATCATCAGGCACCACCAGCCAGCGGCGGAAAGTCTCGTAGTTGCCGCTGTCACGGTCGATGGACACGCGGATATCCACTTCGCCTTGGTACAGCTTCTTGGTAGCCTGGGCCAGAGCCGATTCCACGGCACCCAAGACCACATCACGCTCCACGTTCTTCTCGCGCGAAATGGCCTCAACCAACATCAACAATTCGCGATTCATGCGACGACTCTCCTATTTCAATCACTGAAGATGCTGGCCACCGTGGGGCAACCTGCCATCCTGTATTTTTAATCTGCGGCTCAGGCAGCGCCCTGCCCCGCCTTGCCAGCACGGCCCTTGAAATCAACGATGGGCGCCAGACGCGCATCACGCAATTCATCCA
Source organism: Acidovorax sp. IB03 (assembly GCF_016406015.1). Taxonomy (NCBI): domain Bacteria; kingdom Pseudomonadati; phylum Pseudomonadota; class Betaproteobacteria; order Burkholderiales; family Comamonadaceae; genus Acidovorax; species Acidovorax sp. IB03. The sequence continues at coordinate 53,306 of NZ_JAEFCH010000022.1, forward strand.
AGGTGAAACCCAGTGCCTGCAACGGCGCCGGAACACGTTTCTTGCTGACTTTTTGACCAGGCTTGACTGCAGGCTCGTCTCTCCAGACGATCTGCCAGCCACCAGACTCTGCACGCTCCAGCGTGCCGCGAAATTTCTTGCGATTGGCGCTGACCTGACCGGCCGCTGCCGCACCCATGGGCGCCTTCAGGGTGATGTCGATGACCGAACCCTCGAAACGCACGAAATCCTGTTCGTGGCGCAGGGGGCGGTCAATGCCTGGGGATGACACTTCCAGGCGCTTGTATTCCACACCGTCCACCTCCAGCGCAAACTGCAGCTGGCGGGTGACCTTTTCGCAATCTTCCACGGTGACGAACTGGTCCAGCAGCGGGGCGGGTGCATCGGTGGCCGGAGCCACCCAGGGCAAATCAATGGTGATGCGCAAGAGGCCTCCGGCAGAGCGTTCAATCTCTACCAGGTCATAGCCCAGACCAGTCACAACTTGTTCTACGATTTGCTGCAGTGCCACGTGTTCAGTTCAATCCCGGGAAAAACGAAAAACCCGATAACCCCCAGAAGACCCCCCTCCTGACAGCTTCGAGCTCCAAAACCAATCGACCAAAAAAAACGGGCGGTTGGTACCCGCCCGTTTGGTCGTGAGAGCCGGATTGTACTCTTTAAAGCATTGATTTGCAACGACAGTGCACACTTAGCAACAGCGATTCAGTCCGCTCCCAAGGGCCGCAACAGCTGCTGGAGGTCGCTCTCGGTGAACAGCGGTTCACGGCGGGCCGCTTCGCCGCCGTAGATGGACTGGGCCAGCTGCGCCTTGCGCTCCTGCAAGGCCAGAATGCGTTCCTCAATCGTGCCCTGGGCCACCATTTTTACCACCCACAGGTTTTGCGTCTGGCCAATGCGGTGGGCGCGGTCGGTGGCCTGAGCCTCGGCAGCGGGGTTCCACCACGGGTCGTAGTGGATGACGGTGTCCGCCTGGGGCAGGTTCAGCCCCACACCACCGGCCTTCAGGCTGATGAGGAACAGCGGCACCTCGCCGCTGGTAAAGCGCTGGATGATCTCATCGCGCTTTTGGCTTTGGCCGGTGAGTTTGACCCAAGGCAAGCCCCGGGCCTGCAGCTCCGCCTCGATCAAGCCGAGCATGCTGGTGAACTGCGAAAACAGCAGCACCCGCCGCCCCTCGGCCAGCATTTCGGGCAAAAGCTCCATCAACTGTGCCATCTTGGCCGATTCGCGCACCTGGCGGGCAGACTCCAGCGGCACCAGGTGCGGGTCGCAGCAGACCTGGCGAAGCTTGAGCAGCGCATCCAGGATGGTGATCTGCGATTTGGCCAGGCCCTTGGAATGCAGGGCTTCGCGCACCGTCTTTTCCATGCCCAGGCGGATGGTTTCGTACAAATCGGCCTGGGCACCCCTCAGTTCCACGCGCATCACGGTTTCCACCTTGGGCGGCAGCTCATACGCCACCAGCGCCTTGGTGCGGCGCAGCATGAACGGTGCGACGCGGGCACGCAATTGGGCCAGCCGTCCGGTGTCACCCTGTTTTTCTATGGGGTTGCGAAACAGCTCACGAAACCGCTGCTGGCTGCCTAAAAAACCGGGCATCAGGAAGTGGAACAGGCTCCAGATCTCGCCCAGGTGGTTTTCCATGGGTGTGCCCGACAGACACAGCCGGTGCCGCGCCTGCAGTGCAGACACCACCTGCGCCACGTTGGTGCTGGCGTTTTTGATGTTTTGTGCCTCGTCCAGCACCACCAGATGCCACTGCAACTGCAGCCAGCGCTCACGGTCGCGCTGCAACAGTGAATAAGGGGCAATGACCAGATCGTGCTCGGCCACCGAATCCGACAGTTCGTGGCGGCCTGCGCCGTGCAGCACCAGGGTGCGCAGGCCGGGGCAAAAACGCGCGGCTTCGCTGTGCCAGTTGCCCATCAGGCTCACAGGGGCGATCACCAGCGCGGGGGCCGTGAGGCGGCCTGCGTCTTTTTCAACCTGGATGTGGGCCAGGGTCTGCAGCGTTTTTCCCAGGCCCATGTCGTCGGCCAGGATGCCGCCCAAGCCCTGGGCGCGCAAAAACTGCAGCCAGTTCAACCCCTGCTGCTGGTACGGGCGCAGGCTGGCGTGCACGCTGGCAGGCAGGGGCACCTCGGCGATGGGGCTGGCGCCCTGGAGCTTCTGCACCAGGGCCTGCAGCGACGCCGCACCCTGCCACACCGCGCCCTCGCCCAGGGCGGCACTGGCTCGCAAGGCTTCCAGCCTCGACAGGCGCAGGCTGGGCTGCGAAAAATCTACCCCGCGTTCGCCCACCAGCTCCAGCAAGGCGGCCAGCCAAGGGCGCAGCGGCTCGGTGGGCAGGCGCACAAAGCCGCCTTGGGCATCGCCACGCGGCACGTAGACAAACGGCGGCAACTGCGGCTGCCCGGTGGCGGGGTCGGGCGGGTGCTGCGCGGCCTGGGCGATCAGGTCGGGCAGCCAGGGCAGCACGTTGTGGCGCTGGCCGTCCAGTTCCACGCCCAGTGAGAGCGAAAACCAGGGCGAGGTGTCTTGCACCTGATCAAGCATCACATCTAGCTCGCCATCGCGCCCCTCATCCTGAGCAAAGGCGCTGAGTGGCGCTGGTTCTTCGCCCGAATCTTCTTGCCCAGGCCTGGCAGCGTGAGCCACCGGCTGCGGCGCCAGCGCCACCGTCAGGTTCTGTGCATGGCTCACCCAGCCCTGAAGCGCCGGGTCCTGCGTCACGTCAAACCCTGCTTCGATGAACACCGCAAAGCCCGCATCGGCCCAGGGCATCCAGGCCTGCTGCGAGCGTTCGCCGGGCAGGCCAAACACGCCGTCGTCGGTGGCCAGCAGGCCCAGCGCCATCAGTTTCTGGATGGCTTCCAGCTCGGCCTGGGGGTGGCGCTGCAACAGTACCTTGGGGCCATCGCCCCCATTCAGCGGCGGCAACATCACCTGCGCGCCCTGCCCTGGCCACCAGCCACGGTGGCCGGCATAGTCAAAGGTGAGCCGTGCCATCACCAGGCCCAGCGTGGGCCGGTCGGCCAACGGCGTGGGGGCCAGGTGCAGGCAAGGCCGGGGCACCACGCCCTGCAACCGCTGCACGCTTTGCACTACCGGGGGCAGGGGCAGTTGGTGCAGGCTGCGAGCCATTTCATCCTGGTATTTTTCGATGGCCGACTCGCGCAGCGCGGGGGCCTTGAGCAGCACCTCCAGCTGTGCGGGTGATACAGAGCCCAGCTCTACCGGCCCGCATTCGCCCTGCTCGGCATCGATGAACAAGGGCGGGCTGTTGTGGCACAGCGTGCCGCTGTCACCGGCAAGAGCAGCGCGCAGTTGCCAGGCGGGCTCGGCCGACAAAGCCCCGGGCTGGGCGGGCAACTCGTCCCAACACCACTGCAAGGGGCGTGAGGGGCCCCATCGCAGGGCGTTGCCCACGGTGGATCCACCCGCATCGGCAAACAGCCGCCCGGTGCTGGCGGCCTGTTGCAGCGCCAGCAAACCCACCTGCCCTTCCAGCACCGCGCAGGGCGCGCCGCTGTAGGCCGAGTAATACACCTGACTGCGCGGCATGGCGCGCAGCAGTTGCAGCACCTGGCGATCGGTCTCGCTGGCCTGGTCGTACACCGCCTGGCCCTTGGAGGGCGGGGTGCGCACCTGCTTGGGCTTGGCCCAGCCACCGGTCACCTTGGGGTAAGACACCACGGCTTCAAGCTGCAGCTGCACCGGCTGGCGCATGCCGCCCACCACCGACAGCAAATACAGATATTGCTCGGGCCGCGCACTGCGGTCAGTGGGGCTAAGCACCACATCGCCCCCGGCGGCGCGGTCCAGTGCGGCCAGCCAGTTCACCAGCTGGGCCTGGGCCTCGGCCTGCTGCACAGCGGCCATGCGTTCGCGCGCGGACAAGGATGCTGCCGCCGCGCTCACGCCCTTGCGCGGGGCTGCGGCAGCGCGGGCCTCGTCGCTCAGCGGCAGGCGGGCAGCCTTGAGCATCAACGCCACCGCGTGCTTGCACTGGCGCCCCACGGGGCAGTCGCACACGCTGCGCCAGTAGTCCACCTGGCCATCGGGCATCACCGCCAGGGTGACGGCCACTTCATACGGCAGGTGCTGCGTGCCCTGCACCAGGGCCTGTATGCGCCAGCCTTCGTCCAGCGGCTCAATGTCCGGTTCGCCCACCACGCCTTGGGCCAGCAGGGCCTTGCCACGCATCCAGGGGCCGTCCTCGCACAGAGCGCGCAAGGAGTCGGGGTCAAACCAGAAGGTGTCAGGCATTACAGGTCAAATTGGCCTCTAGCGCTTGATGAATAAGCGCCAGCAGCTATCTATTTAATAGCATCAAGTGCCTGCCACAGTGCGGTCTGCACGCACGCGGTCAAACACCTCTTGCGCCATGGGGTCGGTGGCGGCACCAGAAGGGGCACCGCTGCGCAGGGTGGTCAGCAGCCGTTCCAGCACCGCCGCCTGGGGCAGCAAGGGGCCCAGAAAATGCGCCTTGCGGCCATCGGCAATCAGCAGCGTGGGGAAGGTCTCTACATCCAGGTCGCCCGCCAGTTCCGATTCGTCTTCAATGTCCACCCACTCAAAGCGCACCTCGGGGTGGGCCTGGGCCAGGGCGTCAAACAGCGCCCGGTAGTCGCGGCAGGTGCCGCACCAGCCGGCACACAGGCACACGGCCCACCAGCCGCCGGGCTGGGCGGCGGGGGCAGTGGAATCAACGGGCAAGGCGGTGTGGCTGGGCATGAATACAACTCCTCCAGCCCGCCAATCAGGCGGGCCAGGGCAACAACGGTGTCAGGGGCTGCGCCGCTCGCGGGCGCGGTAAACCTCGATGGTACCCACACCCGCTGCCTGGTTGCCCCAGCTATTCCTCACAAAAGTGGTGACGGCCGCCACGTCCTCATCGCCCAGCAGGTGCTGGAAGGGCGGCATGCCGTGCGGGCGCGGGTTGCCTGCGGTGGCAGGCAGATAGCCACCCTGCAGCACCACGCGCACCAGGTTGGTCGGGTCAGCCAGCACCACGGCGCGGTTGCCCGCCAGGGGCGGGAAGGCGGGTTGCCCGGCCTCGTCCTTGGCGCCCTGCCCTTGCGCGCCGTGGCACTGGGCGCATTGCGCCTCGTACACCTTGGCGCCGCGCTCCATGACCGACACGGGGGCCACGGCCTGCTTGGCGGGGGTGGCTGCATGCTGGGGCAGCGCCTGCAAATAGACGGCCATGGCGCGGGCGTCAGCATCGCTCAGGTACTGCGTGCTGCGGAACACCACCTCGGCCATGGGGCCGATGACGGAAGCCTGCGGGGCCACGCCTGTCTTGAGCAAGGCCACCACATCGGCCTGCGGCCAGCGCTGCACGCCGGCCTGGGCAGCGTCGGTCAGCGCCGGGGCCAGCCAGTTCTGCACGGGGATCAGCCCGCCCGCCAAGGCCTGCCCTTGCTGCTCAGCCCCCAAGCTGTTGCGGGGGGTGTGGCAAGCGGCACAGTGGCCCAGCCCGTTCACCAAGTAAGCGCCGCGCTGGTAGTCAGGCACCTGCGCGGTGGCCAGTGCCTGCGGTGCCGACGCGGCTGGCTGGGCCACGTCTGCCGGGGTGAAGAACAAGGCCCGCCACACGCCCAGCGCCGCCTGGGTGCTGTATGGAAAGCGCAGCGCATGCACCTTGTTGGCCTGCGCCACCGGCGCCAGACTTTGCAGGTAGGCAAAGATGGCGTCGGAGTCTTCGCGGGTGACGTGGGTGTAGCTGGTGTACGGAAAGGCGGGGTACAGCAGCCGCCCGTCCTTGCCACGGCCGTTGTGCATGGCGCGCCAGAACTCGGCCGACGTCCACGCGCCCAGGCCGGTGGCTTTGTCGGGTGTGAGGTTGGAGCTGTAGACCACGCCAAACGGCGTTTCAATGCCGCGCCCGCCCGCAAACGGCGCGCCGCCCTGCACCGTGTGGCAGGCCATGCAGTTGCCAACGCGGGTCAGGTATTCGCCCTGCGCCACCAGGGCGGGGGTGGGCTTCAGGGTTTCGGCGCTGGGCAAGGGGTCCTCGCCGCGCAGGTTCAGGGCCACGATGGCGGCGGCGCTGATGCCCAGGGCGGCCATCGCGCCCGACACCAGCCGCAAAAAGCGCTGCGGGTTCATGGGCGGCCTCCTTCAGCCACGCCGCCGCAGCGTGCGGGCATCGCAGCGGGCAGGCTGGCCACCGGCTTGCCGTTACCAGGCACGGGCTGCGCAGCCAGCCAGGCAGACACGGCGCTCACGTCTTCGGGCGTGAGCTGGCGGGCCACGTCGGCCATGCAGTCGGGCGACTGGGCTTTGCGCTGGCCGGTCTTCCAGGCGCCGAGCTGGCTGTTGAGGTAATCACGCGGCAGGCCCAGCAGACCGGGAATGGACGGCGCCACCCCGGTCATGGTCGTGCCGTGGCATTGCACGCACGCCGGAATCTTGCGCGCCGCATCGCCCTGCTGCACCAAGGCGCGGCCCTGCTCCAGCTGCGCGGGAGTGCCCTGCGGGGCGGGCGGGGGCGGGTAAGGCAGGTCGAGCGCGGCGAAGTGCACGGCCATTTCACGCAGGTAGTCATCCGTCAGGTGCTCGATGAGGTACCCCATTTGCGGGTAACTGCGCCGCCCATCGCGAAAGTTGAGCAACTGGTTGTGCAGGTAACCCGCAGGCTTGCCTGCAATGCGGGGGAAGTACCCCTCGGCCGTGGCGCGGCCTTCCTTGCCGTGGCAGGTGGTGCAGGCCAGCACGCGCGATTCCATGCCAGCGGGCACAGTGGCGGCAGGGGCAGCAGGAACAGAATCAGCGGGGCCGGGCGCCGCGGCTGCGACGCTACAAGCCAGGGCGGCGCCCCACAGCGCCAGTGGGCGCAGCCAGGTGCGTAAAGAATCGATCATGGGTCTTGGTGTGGGGTTCAAAAACGCGGCGCAAGGCCTGCAACACCCCGCACTTTAAGCGCGCAGCGCGCTGCATGCCGGGTGCGGGGCTTAGAACCTGTTCAAAGTCTTTTTGAAGATTGCATTGGAGTGCAATCGGGATGAGTGGATGCTTCGGGTGCGCCGCATGGGCTCGTGCCCATGCAAGCAGCTGGGGCATCCACTCGCCCGATTTCACTCCAACCCTTCGGGCAAGTGGCTTGCCGCGCGGTCTGCGGTGTTACACCGCTTGTCAATAGCACGGGCTATTGACCGCGCGCTGCGCCTAGCATCCCATCCCCTAGCCGGGCGCCCGGCAAGACACTTGTGCAACTCCAAAAAGACTTTGAACCAATGGGATGGACGCCCCCACCCTAAACGGCATCGA
>NZ_JAEFCH010000023.1:0-59674 GCF_016406015.1 Acidovorax sp. IB03
ATCTTTTTGGGATTGGGGATGCCTTGGCCTATGGCCGATTTATGCAACAAAGCCGTGTTGATGCTCAATGGTTTTGGGGCTAAGGAGGCTCGCAAAGCCACTTCCGGGTGTTTGGAATTCACCCACAGTGGAAAACGATTGTTTGCAATGGTGCTGGGGCCGCGACCATGGCCTTCGTCCCTTGTGTGCTCTTGCTGGCCAGCCCGGCGAATCGGAAAAGAAGGCGCGCAAGCCTTTTGGCGCTGCATTGCGGGAGGCTTTTTGATCCGACAATTCACCCTATCGGGTCGATCCCGTGCGATGGATCTCTTCCTCAAAACCCAGATCCCCATTTTTTAGGAGTGCGATAGCGTGATTCTTGTAACGGGCGGAGCCGGCTTCATTGGCTCGCATACCTGTGTGGCGTTGGCCCAGGCCTGCATTCCTTTCGTGGTGCTGGACAACTTTTGCAACAGCCGCCGTTCGGTGCTGGAGCGGGTGGAGCGCATCACTGGCGCACCCGTGCCTTTCATCGAGGGTGATATCCGCGACACGGCCATGCTGCAGCGGGTGTTTGCCGAGCACGCCGTCGAAGGCGTCATCCACTTCGCAGCCCTGAAGTCGGTGGGCGAGTCGGTGCGCGAGCCGCTGCGGTACTACGACAACAACGTTGCGGGCACGGTGGCCCTGCTGGGCGCCATGCGGGCGGCGAATGTGCGCACGCTGGTGTTCTCCTCGTCTGCCACGGTGTATGGTGACCCGGCCTCGGTGCCTATCCGCGAGGACTTCCCGCTGTCGGCCACCAACGCCTACGGCTGGAGCAAGCTCATGATGGAGCAGGTGCTGGCCGATGTGGACGCTTCCGAGCCCGGCCAGTGGCGCATTGCCCGCCTGCGCTACTTCAACCCCGTGGGGGCCCACGCCAGTGGCTTGATCGGCGAAGACCCGCAAGACATTCCCAACAACCTGCTGCCTTACGTGGCGCAGGTGGCCGTGGGCCTGCGCGAGCAACTCAGCGTGTACGGCAACGACTACCCCACGCCCGATGGCACCGGGGTGCGCGACTACATCCATGTGTGCGATCTGGCCGAGGGGCATGTGGCCGCGCTGCGCTACCTGCGCAGCCACCCCGGCCTGCTGACGGTGAACCTGGGCACGGGGCGGCCCGTGTCGGTACTCGAGATGGTGCGCGCCTTTGAACGCGCCAGCGGCCGGGCTGTGCCCTACCGCATCGTGGCGCGCCGGCCCGGTGATGTGGCCCAGTGCTGGGCCGACCCCGCTCTGGCGCAGCAACTGCTGGGCTGGACGGCCAAACTGGGCCTGGACCAGATGTGCGAAGACGCGTGGCGCTGGCAAAGCGGTGTGGGCGCCAGCCTGCAAGCCTGAGCGGGCCGGGCCCTGCGGATGGCCGTGGTATCTTGCACGGGCCGCTCTGGCCGCGCCTTCGGGGTTGCGGCTTTCTTTGATTGATATTCTTCTTTTTTCTCATCCCTTTGCGCCATGCTTGCCAAACGCATCATTCCCTGTCTTGACGTTACCGGAGGCCGCGTGGTCAAGGGTGTCAATTTTGTTGAACTGCGCGACGCAGGCGACCCGGTAGAGATTGCCGCGCGCTACAACGCCCAGGGGGCTGATGAGCTGACCTTTCTGGACATCACAGCTACCAGCGACGGCCGCGACCTGATTCTGCACATCATCGAAGCCGTCGCCAGCCAGGTGTTCATTCCGCTCACCGTGGGTGGTGGCGTGCGTACGGTGGAAGATGTGCGCCGCCTGCTCAATGCGGGCGCGGACAAGACGAGCTTCAATTCGGCCGCCATTGCCAACCCCGACGTCATCAATGCGGCCTCGGCCAAATACGGCGCCCAGTGCATTGTGGTGGCCATTGATGCCAAGCGCCGCTCTGAAGAAGACGCGCTGCGCATCGGCGCCAACGGCCAGCCGGTAGGCCCTGGCTGGGATGTCTACAGCCACGGCGGGCGCAAGAACACCGGGCTGGATGCACTGGCGTGGGCGCAGGAGATGGCGCAGCGCGGTGCTGGCGAAATTCTGCTCACCAGCATGGACCGCGACGGCACCAAGTCCGGCTTTGACCTGGCCCTGACCCGTGCGGTGAGCGACGCCGTGAGCGTGCCCGTCATCGCCTCGGGCGGAGTGGGCAATCTCGACCACCTTGCCGACGGCGTGCAGCAGGGCGGCGCCGATGCCGTGCTGGCAGCCAGCATCTTCCACTACGGTGAGTACACCGTGGGCCAGGCCAAGCAGCGCATGGCAGAGCGTGGCATTCCCGTGCGTCTGTAATTGGCAGCTTGTTTTGCTATTGATTTAATAGCTGCTGGCGCTTGCTGCAAAAGCGCTAGCGGCCAAAAACGTTTAAATTTTTGATCCCCGTCCGGCCCTCCGGCACAAATCACCGACAATCCGCCCATGAACTGGCTCAATGAAGTGAAATGGGACGCGCAGGGCCTGGTGCCCGTGATTGCGCAAGAGCAGGGCACAGGCGATGTGCTGATGTTTGCCTGGATGAACCGCGAAGCGCTGGCCAAGACCGCAGAGCTGGGTCGCGCGGTGTATTTCAGCCGCTCGCGCAAGAAGCTGTGGTTCAAGGGCGAGGAGTCGGGCCATGTGCAGACGGTGCATGAAATCCGCCTCGACTGCGACAACGACGTGGTGCTGCTCAAGGTCACGCAGGAAGGGCACGAGCCTGGGATTGCCTGCCACACCGGGCGCCACAGCTGCTTCTTCAGCGTGCTCAAGGATGGCGCCTGGAAGGCCGTTGATCCGGTCTTGAAAGATCCCGAATCCATCTACAAATAAGCCCATGAGTTCCAATGATTCCCACGTGCTGTCTCAGCAAGACGCCCTGGCCCGCCTGGCGGCCGTGATTGAAAGCCGCAAGCCCGCCAACGGTGGTGACCCACAGACCAGCTATGTCTCGCGCCTGCTGCACAAGGGGCCGGATGCCTTCTTGAAGAAGATTGGCGAAGAGGCCACCGAAGTCGTGATGGCGGCCAAGGACGTGGACCATGGTGCCGACAAGGCAAAGATCGTTTACGAGGTGGCCGACCTGTGGTTCCACTCCATGATCGCCCTGGCCCACTACGGCTTGAGCCCGGCGGATGTGGTCAAGGAGCTGGCCCGCCGTGAAGGCACCAGCGGTATCGAAGAAAAAGCCCTGCGCAAGGCAGACGCGCGCGCGGCAGACGAGAAAGGCTGACAGCCATGGCAGATGACTTCACCGATGTGCAGACCAAGGACCAACGGGCCGAGGATTTGAAGGCCATCGGCTGGGTCAGCTACCTGTTGCATCTGATCGTGGCGGTGGGGGCGGTCATTCCCGGTGCGCAGCCCGGCGCTGCGTTGCTGTTGATTGCGCTGGTGATCGACCTCGTCAAAAAGAGCGACGCAGAAGGCACCTGGCAGGCCAGCCATTTTTCCTGGCGTCTGCGCACGGTGATCTGGGCAGGTGTGCTCTATGTACTGACGGCACCGCTGTGGATTTTGATCCTGCCCGGCTGGATCGCCTGGGGGCTGATCTCCCTGTGGTTCCTGTACCGCATCGTGCGCGGCATGGTCGCCATGAATAAGGGGCAGGCTCTGGAGATGTGAGTTTGGCGCTGCTGGCGAGCGGGTGTCTTGCTCAGCCCTTGGCTGACAGCCCTTCGTCAGCCGGCGGACACGCAGGACGCCGTGTATATCCCTGACAATGCGAAAACTTGCCCGGAGTCATTCAGGGCTCTGTAATCAGTTATCTGGCGGCTGCGGCCGGTTTCATTCATCCCTTCACCATGCACGATCCGAACTGCCTTTTTTGTAAGATCATTGCCGGCGAGATTCCTTCCCGCAAGGTCTATGAAGACGAGGAAATCTTCGCATTCCACGACATCCATCCCTGGGCGCCGGTGCACTTTCTCATGGTGCCCAAGGCGCATATCCCTTCGATGGCCCAGGTTACCCCGGAGCACGCCGGGCTGCTGGGGCGCATGATGGCGCTGGCGCCCCGGCTGGCTCTGGAGCAGGGGTGTAACCCGTATCCGGACGGTGGCTTTCGCATCGTCACCAACACAGGGGTTGAAGGCGGGCAGGAAATCCACCATCTGCATATCCATGTGATGGGTGGCCCACGCCCCTGGCTCAAAGGCTGAGGTCAAGAGCTGACGGTCTTTTCCCCTTCACGCCGGGGTTACATCGCGCGTCTAAAATGATTGCAATTCGTTAGGAGAAATTCCATGGGTTCCTTTTCCATCTGGCACTGGCTGATCGTGCTGCTGATCGTTGTCATGGTCTTCGGCACCAAAAAGCTCAAGAACATGGGCTCTGACCTGGGCGGCGCGGTCAAGGGCTTCAAGGACGGCATGAAAGACGGCTCAAGCGACGCCCCCGCACCCACCGCAGCTCCAGCCCCCAGCCAAGTGGCCAACAGCCAGGCCGCCGACAAGACCACCATTGACGTGGAAGCCAAGCAAAAAAGCTGATGGCTTGAGCGAGCGTTGATTCCATGATTGATATTGGCCTGTCCAAAATGGCGCTCATTGGGGCGGTGGCGTTGATCGTCATCGGTCCGGAAAAGCTGCCCCGCGTCGCCCGTACCGTGGGCACCCTGCTGGGCAAGGCGCAGCGCTACGTGGCCGATGTGAAGTCTGAAGTCAACCGCTCCATGGAGCTCGATGAGCTTCGCAAGATGAAGGACTCGGTGGAAAATGCCGCGCGCGACGTGGAGCAGTCCATCCAGACCAGCGCCAGCGAGTTTGAAAAAGACTGGGCGCAAGCCACCAGTTTCGAGACCGAGAGTCACGACACGGCTTCGGCTGTGCTGCCCGCTTACAAGCACCCTGGCAAAAACTGGCGCCTCAAGAAAGGCGCTACCCCCCAGTGGTACAAAGCCCGCAATGGTGTGCGCACCAAAGCGTTGTCCGGTGCGGCGCGGGTAGCGCGCTACCGCCCTAAAAAGTTCCACTGATGCTGCGCCCGCGCGCGCTGCATGGGCGGCCCTGACGCCCTCGAAGATCCAACATGGCAGACACCCCCACCCAAGAAGACGAGCTTGCTGGAACGGAGCAACCGTTTGTCCAGCATTTGATGGAGCTGCGCGACCGCTTGGTCAAGGCCATCATTGCCATTGCCGTGGCTGCTGTCTTCCTGTTTTTCTTTCCCGGCCCCGGGCCGCTGTACGACTTTCTGGCAGCGCCACTCGTAGCGCATTTGCCCAAGGGCGCTACGCTGATTGCCACTTCGGTGATCTCGCCCTTCATGGTGCCGCTCAAGATTTTGCTGATGTCGGCCTTTTTGCTGGCTTTGCCATTCGTGCTCTGGCAGGTGTGGGCGTTTGTGGCGCCGGGCCTGTATTCGCATGAGAAGAAGCTGGTCTTGCCGTTGGTGGTCTCCAGCACTGTGCTGTTTTTCATCGGCGTGGCCTTTTGCTATTACTTCGTGTTTGGGCAGGTGTTCGCGTTCATCCAGAGCTTTGCGCCCAAGAGCATCACGGCCGCGCCAGACATTGAGGCTTATCTGAGCTTTGTGCTGTCCATGTTCCTCGCCTTCGGCCTGGCCTTTGAAGTGCCGATTGCGGTGGTGGTGCTGGCCCGCATGGGGGTGGTGAGCATTGAGAAGCTGAAGAACTTCCGTGGTTACTTCATCGTCATCGCGTTCGTGATCGCCGCCATCGTCACCCCCCCCGACGTGGTGTCGCAACTGGCCTTGGCCGTGCCCATGTGCATTCTTTACGAGATTGGCATCTGGGCCGCGCAACTGTTCATCAAGCACACCAAAGCGCCGGGCACGGCAGAGGAAGAAACCGCTTCTTCCTGACAGCGGAGGCGCTGCTTTGTGGCGGCATTGGGCTGCTGCCCACTATTGCGGCGCCGTATTGCCCTGCTTTGCACTCCTCCAGTGACGCTCCGCATGGTTGGTTTGACGACTTTCAGTGCAGGAAGTCTGGTTGCCGCCAAAGCAGGATAGAGTTTTTTGCCAACAAAAATAGCTGCTAGCGCCCGAAAATAAAGCGCTAGCAGCTATGTTATTGATAGCGTATAAGTTCCTGCGGGTCGCAGGAGTTTTCTACCGTGCCTTCAGCGACGCACAGCGCGCTGGGGGCGAGGGCGTACCCCAGGGTTGATGTTCAACTCCAACTTCTTGTCGGCACGTTGCACCTCGAAAACCGAGGGCGTACCGGGTTTGAGTGCGGCCACGGCGCTCAGTAGCTGCGATACGTTGCCTATCGCCTTGTCGTCCACCTTCAAGATGACATCGCCAGGTCGCATGCCCGCCTGTGCGGCAGGGCCGTCTTGCAGCACCCCGGTGATGATCACGCCCTCAGTGGCTTTCACGCCGAAGGTTTCGGCCAGCTCGGCTGACAGCTCATTGGGTTCCACGCCAATCCAGCCGCGGGTCACCTGCCCGTCTTTCACGATGCCATCGAGCACCTGGCGCGCAGTAGACACGGGGATGGCGAACCCGATCCCCATGCTGCCACCCGAGCGCGAGTAGATGGCCGTGTTGATCCCCATGAGGTTGCCGTTCACATCCACCAACGCGCCACCCGAGTTGCCGGGGTTGATGGCGGCATCAGTCTGGATGAAGTTCTCAAAGGTGTTGATGCCCAGCTGGCTGCGGCCCAGCGCGCTGACAATGCCGCTGGTCACCGTCTGGCCCACGCCAAAGGGGTTGCCAATGGCCAGCACCTGATCGCCCACGGCCAGGGAGTCTGAATCGCCAAGCGTGATCACGGGCAGCTTGTCGAGCGTGATCTTGAGAATGGCCAGGTCGGTTTCGGGGTCGGTTCCGATCACGCTGGCGCGGGTGCGGCGGCTGTCGGTCAGCGTGACTTCGATTTCGTCCGCACCTTCGACCACATGGTTGTTGGTGAGGATGTAACCGTCGGGGCTGATGATGACACCGCTGCCCAGTCCGGTCTGGGCCTGCGGGGCCTGGTCGCCAAAGAAGAATTGGAACCAGGGGTCGTTGCTGCGCGGGTGGCGCACGGCCTTGCTGGTATTGATGCTGACCACGGCGGGCGATGCTTTGCGTGCTGCGCCGCTGAAACTGCCCGCTGCAGGCTGCCCTGCCGGGGCTGGGGGCGCTTCAACCAGGGCCACGCCCGCGCCCGAGCGGGTGGCGCCTTGGCGGATCCAGTCGGGCTGGAGGGTGGCGACAACAAAATAGGCCGCGGCGAAAACCGTCACGGCCTGAGAGAACAGCAGCCAGATGCGTTTCATGATGAGTAGATGGGGCAAAGGTGCGTGGGGTGCGCGAAGTTCTGCTGTGTGATCTTCGGGGCTCGGAATAGTTGCTATTGTCCTCCAAGACTTGGCGGCGCATGGCGCGGCGTTCGGTGGGGTCTTGGTGCTGCCTGCGCGAGCCCGCGCGACAATAGCGGGCATGAGCATATCCCGCGTAGACCTTCTGCAGGCATTCGACGGCCTGCTGCAACCCGAGCGTTTCAAAGACTACGGGCCCAATGGCCTGCAGGTGGAGGGCAAGGAACAGATCGCTCGCGTGGTGAGCGGCGTCACGGCCAGCAAGGCGCTGATCGAGGCGGCCATCGCTGCCCGCGCTGACGCCATCTTCGTCCACCACGGACTGTTCTGGCGGGGGCAAGATGGCCGGGTCACGGGCTGGATGAAGCAGCGCCTGCAACTGCTGCTGGCGCACGACATCAATCTTTTTGCGTACCACCTGCCGCTGGATGCGCACCCCCAGTGGGGCAACAACGCCCAGTTGGGCCAGATGCTGGGGTGGACGAGCGTGGCGCAGTTTGGTGAACAGCTGCTGGGTTGCGTGGCCAATGCCGACTATCCCCATGCGCAGGCCGTGGCGGACCATGTGGCCGCCGTGCTGGGCAGGCCGGCAACGCTGGTGACTTCTGCCGATAGCACGCGCCCCGTGACCAAAGTGGCGTGGTGCACGGGGGGGGCGCAAAGCTACTTTGAGGCGGCCATCGCCGCAGGCGCTGACGTGTTCATCACGGGCGAAATTTCTGAGCCACAAGCCCATCTGGCGCGCGAAACGGGTGTGGCCTTCATTGCCGCGGGCCACCACGCTACCGAGCGCTATGGCGCTCCGGCGGTCGCGGGTGAAGTGGCGCGGCTGCTGGGCATCGGGCACGAGTTCATCGAAATCGACAACCCCGCGTGAATAGTTTGCTATTGAAAGCATAGCTGCTTGCGCTTGATTGACGGGCGTTAGCGCCAGAATTTATGAAAACCAATCTCAAGCCCATCGCCATTACCCAAGGCGACCCTGCAGGCATAGGCCCTGAAATCGTGGCCAAGGCGTTCCGGGATGCGCCCGATGTGCTGCGCGGCTGCTTCGTCGTCGGGAACGTGGCCACCTTGCGACGCGCCGCGGGCTGCATTGCACGCCCGGGCATACCTTCGCTGCCCGTGGCGGTGATCGAGGGGGTGGCAGATGCCCTGGATGCGCCCCCGCGCTGCGTGCCAGTGCTGCCGCTTGCGGGTCTGCCCGACACCGTGGCGGTGGGGCGGGTCAGTGCCGAGGCAGGGCGCGCCGCTGCTGATTGTGTGCGGTGGGCAGCACGCGCCGCGCTGCGCGGTGAGGTGGCTGCACTGGTTACGGCGCCTTTGCACAAAGAGGCGCTGTCTGCCGCTGGTGTGAACTACCCCGGTCACACTGAACTGCTGCAGGCCGAGGCTGCTGCCCACCAAGGCGTGGCGCTGGATGCCATGCCGGTGCGCATGATGTTGGCAAGCGATGAATTGCGCACGGTGCTGGTCAGCATCCATGTGTCCCTGCGCGATGCGATTGCTGCTGTGACCGAGGCCAACGTGCTGCAGACCGTGCAGATCGCACATGCGGCACTGCTGCGCACCTTGGGGCGTGCGCCGCGCATCGCTGTGGCAGGGCTCAACCCCCATGCCGGCGAAGGTGGTTTGTTTGGCCGGGAGGAGCTGGAAATCATTGCTCCCGCTCTGGCTCAATTGCGCGCGCAAGGGGTGGATGTGCACGGACCGTTGCCGCCGGATACCGTCTTCATGCGGGCTCGGCACACCGAGGCCCATCCCGGTGAGTTTGATGTCGTGATCGCGATGTACCACGACCAAGGGCTGATTCCTGTCAAATATCTGGGTGTGGATAAAGGGGTGAACGTCACCCTGGGCCTGCCATTGGTGCGCACCAGCCCCGACCACGGCACCGCGTTCGATATCGCCGGGCAGGGTGTGGCAGATGCGTCCAGCCTGATTGAAGCGGTGCGCATGGCGCGGCAACTCGCCTGAATTTTCGAGTGGTGTCGGCCGCAGATGCGACAACGCCCTCGACGAGAGGGCGTTGAATCCATCAAAAAGCTGAGCTTGCGGCGCAGATCAGCGCTTGAGGCTATCGCGGATCTCGCGCAGCAAGACGATGTCTTCGGGTTCAGGGGCTGGAGCCGCAGGCGCTGGTGCAGGTGCTTCGCGCTTGAGTCGGTTGATTTGCTTGATCATCATGAAAATGATGAACGCCAGAATGATGAAATTGACGGCCACCGTCAAAAAGTTACCGTAGGCGAAGACGGGCACGCCGGCCTTGCGCAGTGCGTCCAGGGTCATGGCGGTGCCTGCGGGAACATTTCCCAGCACCAGGAACAAATTGGAAAAATCCAGTTTGCCAAACACCAGGCCCACCACCGGCATGATCAGATCGGCCACCACGGAGTCCACGATTTTTCCGAAGGCTCCGCCAATGATCACGCCCACAGCCAGGTCGATCACATTGCCCTTGATGGCAAATTCTTTGAATTCTTTGATGATTGTCATCTTTGCTTCCCTTTTTGGTTTCAAGGGCCCGTCGCCCCAGGTGGTGTGAGATCGCATTATCTAGGAGAGATGGCGTGCGGTGCTGCTTCGCTATGGGGCTGTGACGCCAGATCGCAAGAGGGTGGCTGGTGTGATGAGTTTTCACTCCGCTACAATCCCCGGCTGACCCCAACATAGCGATGTATACCGAGGATCCCCATGAGTGACACACCAGTCGACACCAGCAAGCGGACGTGGCTGATTGCGTCCGGATGCGCTGGTGCTGCGGGAGGAGTGGCCGTAGCCGTGCCCTTCGTCAGCAGTTTTCAGCCTTCGGAAAAAGCCAAAGCAGCCGGTGCTGCGGTAGAGGTTGATATTTCAGCCCTGCAACCCGGCGAAAAGCTCACTGTGGAATGGCGCGGCAAGCCCGTGTGGATTCTCAAGCGCACCCCGGAGCAGATTGCTTCGTTGGCCAAGACCGAGCCTCAACTGGCCGATCCCAAGTCAGATCGCAAGACGTACCCCACCCCTGAGTACGCAAAAAACCAACACCGCTCCATCAAGCCTGAAATCTTCGTGGGCGTGGGCATTTGCACCCACTTGGGTTGCTCGCCCGGCGATAAGTTCCAAACGGGCCCTCAGCCTTCTTTGCCTGACGACTGGAATGGCGGCTTCCTGTGTGCTTGCCACGGCTCCACTTTCGACTTGGCTGGCCGCGTGTTCAAGAACAAGCCTGCGCCTGACAACCTGGAAATCCCGCCCCACATGTATCTGTCCGATTCGCGTCTGCTGATCGGTGAAGACAAGAAGGCTTGAGGTAGCACAACATGGCTGAATTCAAGGAAATCTCCCCCAACGCTTCGGCGTCTGCCAAGCTGACGAATTGGTTTGAGAACCGGTTCCCCACAGCTTTCGACGCCTACCGTGTGCATATGTCGGAGTACTACGCTCCGAAGAATTTCAATTTCTGGTACATCTTTGGTTCGCTGGCACTGCTGGTGCTGGTGATCCAGATCGTCACCGGTATCTTTCTGGTCATGCACTACAAGCCTGATGCGAACCTGGCTTTCGCATCGGTGGAGTACATCATGCGTGATGTGCCCTGGGGCTGGTTGATTCGCTACATGCACTCCACGGGGGCTTCGGCCTTCTTCGTAGTGGTGTACCTGCACATGTTCCGTGGCCTGATCTACGGTTCTTACCGCAAGCCGCGTGAGCTGGTCTGGATCTTTGGCTGCGCCATTTTCCTGTGTCTGATGGCTGAAGCCTTCATGGGCTACCTGCTGCCTTGGGGCCAGATGTCTTACTGGGGCGCTCAGGTGATCGTGAACCTGTTTGCCGCCATTCCCTTCATCGGTCCTGACCTGGCTCTGCTAATCCGTGGCGACTTTGTGGTGGGCGACGCTACCCTGAACCGCTTCTTCAGCTTCCACGTCATTGCCGTTCCTCTGGTTCTGCTGGGCTTGGTCGTTGCGCACTTGCTGGCGCTGCACGACGTGGGCTCCAACAACCCAGACGGCGTTGAAATCAAGGGTCCCAATGCGCCCCGAGATGCCAAGGGCAAGCCTCTGGATGGCGTGCCGTTCCACCCTTACTACACCGTGCACGATATCTTTGGCGTGTCTGTGTTTCTGTTGGCTTTCTCTGCGGTGGTTTTCTTCGCGCCCGAATTTGGTGGCTACTTCCTCGAGTACAACAACTTCATCCCCGCAGATCCGCTGGTGACGCCGTTGCACATTGCTCCCGTGTGGTACTTCACCCCGTTCTATTCGATGCTGCGTGCTATCACCAGCGAAATGATGTATGCCCTGATCGCCTGTGTGCTCCTGGGTGCATTGTTTGGAGTGCTCAAGGCCCAGTTGCCAGCCATCTTCAAGGTGGTGATCGCTGGTGGCGCTGTGGTGGTCACCGCTCTGATGCTGGCCATTGACGCCAAGTTCTGGGGCGTGGTCGTGATGGGTGGTGCTGTGATCATCCTGTTCTTCTTGCCCTGGCTGGACTACAGCCCTGTGAAGTCCATTCGTTACCGTCCCGACTGGCACAAGTACTTCTACGCTGTCTTTGTGATCAACTTCCTGATCTTGGGTTACCTGGGCGTCCAGCCTCCCTCGCCGATTGGTGAGCGGGTTTCTCAGGTGGGTACTTTGTTCTACTTCGGCTTCTTCCTGCTGATGCCTTGGTGGAGTCGCATTGGTAAGACCAAGCCTGTGCCTGATCGCGTTACCTACGTTGCGCACTGAGAGCCGGAGAAAACAACAATGAAGAAACTCATTCTCACGATCGTGGCAGCGCTGGGCATGGTGGCTGGTTCTGCAATGGCTGCTGGCGGCGGCCATCCCCTGGACAAGGCGCCCGTCAAGACCAATGACTTGGCCTCTTTGCAAAATGGTGCCAAGCTGTTCGTCAATTACTGCCTGAACTGCCACTCTGCTGCGTTCATGCGGTTCAACCGTTTGAAAGACATCGGTTTGACAGACCAGCAGGTGAAAGACAATCTGCTCTTCACCACCGACAAGGTCGGTGAAACCATGAAGGCGGCGATTGATCCTAAGCAAGCCAAGGCTTGGTTCGGTGCCAATCCTCCTGACCTCACTGTGATTGCCCGCTCGCGTGCAAGCTCTGCAGGTTCGGGTGCTGATTACCTCTACACCTACCTGCGTACCTACTACCGCGACGACACCAAGCTGACGGGCTGGAACAACCTCGTGTTCCCCAACGTGGGCATGCCTCACGTACTGTGGGAGCTGCAGGGCGAACGCCGCCCCGTCTTTGAAGAGCACGAAAGTCACGGTCAAAAGACTCACGTGCTCAAGGGTTGGGAGCAAGTGTCTCCAGGGAAGATGACTCCCGCGCAGTACGATGCCGCTGTCGGCGACTTGGTCAACTACATGCAGTGGATGGCCGAGCCTGCTCAAAACACGCGCATCCGCGTTGGTGTGTGGGTTCTGATTTTCCTGGGCTTCTTCACCGTCATTGCATGGCGACTGAATGCGGCTTTCTGGAAAGACGTCAAATAACTTGCTGACTTTCTGACGACTTCTCTTGGGTGAGAAGTCGTCAGATTTTTTATAGAGTGGGCGCTTTGGTGCTTCCCACTCTTTTGATTTTTAGGAGCCTCCCACCATGATGGTGCTTTATTCGGGAACAACTTGTCCCTTTTCCCACCGCTGCCGTTTTGTCCTGTTTGAAAAGGGCATGGATTTTGAAATCCGCGATGTGGATCTGTATAACAAGCCGGAAGACATCAGCGTCATGAACCCTTATGGGCAAGTGCCTATTCTGGTGGAGCGTGATCTGATTCTGTATGAGTCGAACATCATCAACGAATACATTGATGAGCGCTTTCCTCATCCCCAGTTGATGCCTGGCGACCCGGTTGATCGTGCACGTGTGCGTCTGTTCTTGCTGAATTTCGAGAAAGAGCTGTTCGTTCATGTGAACACGCTGGAGTCTCGCGCCACCAAGGGTAACGAAAAGGCGCTGGAGAAGGCCCGGGCCCATATCCGTGATCGCCTGACCCAGCTCGCGCCTGTGTTCCTCAAGAACAAGTACATGCTGGGCGACAATTTCTCCATGCTGGATGTGGCCATTGCTCCGCTGCTGTGGCGCCTCGACTACTACGGTATTGAATTGAGCAAGAACGCCGCACCTTTGCTGAAGTATGCAGAGCGCATCTTCTCGCGTCCTGCCTACATCGAAGCATTGACCCCCTCCGAAAAGGTCATGCGCAAGTAAGTGCGAAGTCTTCGCGAAGCCACTGAACTGCTGGACACCCCATGAACGCCCAGGAATCGACCTCCACACGACCGTATTTGATTCGCGCTCTGTACGAGTGGTGCACTGACAATGGTTTTACGCCTTACGTCGCGGTGCGTGTGGATGATTCAGTGCAGGTGCCGCGCGAGTTTGTTCACGATGGTGAGATCGTGTTGAACATCAGTTTCGACGCAACCAGCTCGCTGCAGCTGGGTAATGATTTCATCGAATTCAAAGCCCGGTTTGGCGGCAAGCCCCGCGATATCCTGGTTCCTGTCGGGCGTGTGATTGCCATCTATGCGCGTGAAAATGGACAGGGCATGGCTTTCCCTCCGCCGGTGGACAGTTTGGTGGCGGCCCCTTCATCGTCGGCTGTGTTGGCCCCTGTAGCCGATGTTGTTGAGTCGGGTGCTTCTGTTGAGGATCGCGTTGTTCAGTTGGTTCCGGCCGTTGATGTGGGTGATGATGAACCGCCTAAGCCCACCCCTGGGCCTGCGGGCGGCCGTCCTTCACTCAAACGGGTGAAATAAGCCAGTTTTTTGTTGAGGCTCGTTTTTTCGGGATAGAATGCGTGCTTCGCCGGTTTAGCTCAGTTGGTAGAGCACCCGCCTTGTAAGCGGTAGGTCGTCAGTTCGATTCCGACAACCGGCACCAAATTTCTTTTCCTTTTTCTCTTCATTTCGTCAGTTCAACGCAAGTCCGTTTGAACTTTCAGGCGAATAGAGTTAACCTCCCACCCCTTGATTCGCAAATGAGCCTGCAGTGCAGGCAGTATTTGCCGCAGCTTGGCTGCTGCTGAGTTGCTTTTGACCAGAAGGCACCAAGTAGCACCTTCAATAGGCCCTGCCCGTACGGTGTCGCGCAGGCCCGCTGGGAGCAGCGGCTCAATGGCCTTCAGCCTTTCGCTAGAGTCTTTGGTCAGTGCGGTCAGCATGGCCAGCGTGGGTGATTCTGCGCTGGCTTGCTGCAGTGTGATGGCATAGTGGCGGCGGTTCATGGGTGGTGCCTCTATGGCAGGGAGATGTTTTTGTGCATTTGATTATCACGGACGCTCGCGGAGCCCGCACCCGCTCCTTGCACCTGTCGGGTGCTCGGCTGGCTCTGGTGGGTTGCATGCTCGCGCTCGGATTTTTGCTGGTTGCTGCGTCGCTCTATCACTGGGTTTTTGTGAAGGGGGCGCGGGAGGGGTGGCCCGTGTTTGGCGCGCTGGTCAAACTGGTTGCCAAAGACGAGTTCGATGAGCGCGACAAGTTCATGCGCGCCAACCTTGATGCCATGGCCAAGCGCGTGGGCGAGATGCAGGCCCGTATGGTTCAGCTGGAATCCCTGGGCGAGCGCGTCATGGGCTTGGCTGGCTTACCTGCTTCAGATGTTCCCAAGGCCGATGGCCGCGGCGGTGCGCTGGTCGGGGCGCGGAATTTGTCGCTCGAAGAGCTGCAAGCCACCCTGGATGATCTGGAGAGGGTGGCTGGCCAGCGATCTGACTGGATGACGGTGGCTGAATCCCGGCTATTTGATCAGCACATCCGCAAGAAAATGGTACCCACGCATGCCCCGGTGACAGGGCGCACGGCCGGGTCTGCGTTTGGGTGGCGGCTGGATCCATTCACCGGCCAGTCGGCGCTGCATACAGGGCTTGATTTTCAGGCGGATACTGGTACCCCCATCCTGGCAGCTGCTGGTGGGGTGGTGATTGCTCAAGAGTTTCACCCGGCTTATGGGAACATGATCGAATTGGATCATGGCAACCAGTTGGTGACACGCTATGCCCATGCGTCCCGCACTCTGGTAAAGCAGGGTGATCTGGTCAAGCGTGGGCAGAAGATCGCTGAGGTGGGTAGCACCGGGCGTTCTACGGGACCCCATCTGCATTTTGAGGTGCTCGTTCAAGGGATATTTCAGGATCCTCAAAAATTCCTCAATGCCGCATCTGGCATGGCTGCAGATACCGTCGCGGCTATCTCCAGAACCCCTCTGGTAGCCCAGCAAAACGCGCCTCCTGCAGGCAGGTAAAATCTATCGTCCTGGGCTCCCCGCGGAATGCTTGCATTTACCCGCGAAGAGCCCACCTGCATTCAATTCTTATTAGGGATTTCGGTCGTTCGACTGCGCTGCTGAAGTGTGTCGAGCGGACCTGTTCGCATGGCAACCAATTTCCTCACCAAAATTTTCGGCAGCCGAAATGACCGGCTTCTCAAGCAGTACCGCAAAGTGGTTGCTCGCATCAACGGCATGGAGCCCGAATATGAGAAGCTTTCGGACGACGCGTTGCGCGCCAAAACCCAGGAATTCAAGGATCGCGTAGCCAAGGGCGAGTCCCTCGACTCGATCCTGCCCGAAGCGTTTGCGGTGGTGCGTGAGGGTTCCAAGCGCATCATGAAAATGCGCCACTTCGATGTGCAGATGCTCGGGGGCATGGCACTGCACCATGGCAAGATTTCGGAAATGCGCACGGGTGAGGGCAAAACCCTGACCGCAACGCTGCCGGTGTACCTCAATGCGCTGTCTGGCAAGGGCGTGCACGTAGTCACCGTGAATGACTATCTTGCCAATCGCGATGCCCAGTGGATGGGCCGCCTCTATAACTTCCTGGGTTTGACGGTGGGTATCAACCTGCCCAACATGCCGCGCGAGGAAAAGCAAGCCGCGTATCGCGCTGACATCACCTACGGCACCAACAACGAATACGGCTTCGATTACCTGCGTGACAACATGGTCTACGAAGCCCGTGACCGTGTGCAGCAAGGGCTGAACTACGCCATCGTGGACGAGGTGGACTCCATCCTGATCGACGAGGCACGTACGCCGCTGATCATCAGTGGTCAGGCAGAAGACCACACGGCAATTTACATTGCCATGAACAAGGTGGTTCCGCTGCTGGTGCGCCAGGAAGGGGAGGCTGATCCTCGCACTGGCGAAGGAGTCATCAAGCCCGGAGACTTCACCGTTGATGAGAAGGCGCACCAAGTCTTCCTGACCGAGCAAGGGCACGAGTCTGCAGAGCGTATTCTGGCCAGCCATGGCCTGATCGCCGAGGGTGCTTCGGTTTACGACCCGGCCAACATCACTTTGATGCACCACCTGTACGCAGCCCTGCGTGCCAACCACCTTTATCACCGCGATCAGCACTACGTTGTGCAAAACGGCGAAATCGTGATCGTGGATGAATTCACTGGCCGCCTGATGTCGGGCCGTCGCTGGAGCGATGGGTTGCACCAGGCGGTAGAGGCAAAAGAAGGTGTGAACATCCAGGCTGAAAACCAGACCCTGGCTTCGATCACATTCCAAAACTACTTCCGCTTGTACAACAAGCTGGCTGGTATGACGGGCACGGCCGATACCGAAGCGTATGAGTTCCAGGAAATCTACGGTCTGGAAACCGTGGTCATTCCGCCCAACCGCCAAAGCCTGCGCGACGACCAGTTGGACCGCGTCTACAAGACGACCCGCGAAAAGTACGAAGCCGCGATCAAGGACATTCGCGAGTGCCACGAGCGCGGCCAGCCTGTGCTGGTGGGTACTACCTCGATCGAGAACTCCGAAATCATCGATGAGCTGCTGAACAAGGAAGGGCTGCCGCACCAGGTGCTCAATGCCAAGCAGCACGCGCGCGAAGCCGACATCGTGGCCCAGGCCGGCCGCGAAGGCATGATCACCATTGCCACCAACATGGCTGGTCGTGGTACCGACATCGTGCTGGGTGGCAACATTGAGAAGGATGTGGCGGCCATCGAGGCCGACGAGTCCCTGTCCGAATCTGAGCGTGCCGCCAAGGTGGCCGCGTTGCGCGAACAGTGGAAGGCCGACCACGAAAAGATCAAGGCACTGGGCGGTCTGCGCATCATTGCGACGGAGCGCCATGAGTCTCGCCGCATCGACAACCAGTTGCGTGGCCGTTCCGGCCGCCAAGGTGACCCAGGCTCTTCACGTTTCTACCTGAGCCTGGACGACTCGCTGATGCGCATTTTCGCGGGCGACCGCGTCAAGGCCATCATGGACCGCCTGAAGATGCCCGATGGCGAAGCCATCGAAGCCGGCATCGTGACGCGCAGCATTGAATCTGCCCAGCGCAAGGTCGAGGCCCGCAATTTCGACATCCGCAAGCAACTGCTGGAATACGACGACGTAGCCAATGACCAGCGCAAGGTGATCTACCAGCAGCGCAACGACATCCTCGATTCGTCGGATTTGACGGACGTGATTGCCGCGATGCGCGAGGACTGCATGACAGATCTGGTGCGCCAGTATGTGCCCGCCGAGTCGGTGGAAGAGCAGTGGGATCTGGCTTCACTCGAGAAAATCCTCAACGACGAATGGCAGGTTTCCGTGCAGTTGCAGGCATGGGTGAGCCAGTCCGAGTCCATCACCGACGAGGAAATTCTGGAGCATGTTGTCAAGCTGGCGCATGCCGCCTTTGAAGCCAAGGTGGCACAAGTGGGGCGTGAGAACTTCACCCAGTTCGAGCGTGCAGTGCTGCTGCAAAGCTTTGACTCCAACTGGCGTGACCACCTGAGCGCGCTGGACTATCTGCGCCAGGGCATCCATCTGCGCGGCTACGCCCAGAAGCAGCCCAAGCAGGAATACAAGCGTGAAGCGTTTGAGCTGTTCCGTCAGTTGATCGATCACGTCAAGAACGAAGTCACCAAGATCTTGATGACGGTGCAAGTGCAGTCTTCTGCCCAGCTGGATGAGGCGGCCCAGCAGTTGGAGGCCCGTGCTGAGCACATCACCAACATGACCTACACCGCACCCACCGAAACCGGCGAGGCCGAAACCACTTCTGGTGACGCCGGTGGCGGTATCGACGCCGCAGCCTTTGAAGGCATGCGCGTGGGGCGCAATGATCCCTGCCCTTGCGGCAGTGGCAAAAAATACAAGCAGTGCCACGGCAAGCTGGCCTGATGGCAGGTTAGTTTTCAACACGGGCTGCGGCCCGTGTTTTCATTTGTACCCTCGTCTTTGCGCATAATCGTTCGCAGTTTTCTTGAAAGAGCACTCTATGCCTGTAAATCTTCTGGCCCCTGTGGCGGCTGACCTGCATCCCATCGCAGGTGTTCGTATTGGCGTGACCGAAGCGGGCGTCCGCAAGGCCAATCGCAAGGACCTCACGGTGTTTTTGCTGGACGAAGGGGCCAGCGTGGCTGGTGTCTTCACGCAAAACCGCTTTTGCGCAGCGCCGGTGCAAGTGAGTCGCGAGCATCTGGCCGCAGGCAAAGGCGTGCGCGCCATGGTCATCAACACTGGCAACGCCAACGCCGGCACGGGGGCCGATGGCTTAGCGCGTGCGCGCTCTACCTGCCAGGCCCTGGCGGGCTTGCTGAACGTGGCGCCGGAACAGGTGTTGCCTTTCTCCACCGGTGTGATCATGGAATCCCTGCCCACGGACCGCATCGAAGCCGGTCTGCCCGCCGCGTTGGCTGACGCGCAGGCTGACCACTGGGCGCGTGCGGCCGAAGGCATCATGACCACGGACACCCTGCCCAAGGCGTTCAGCGCCCAGGCCCGGGTCGGAGGTGCCACCGTGTCCATCACGGGCATCAGCAAGGGTGCAGGCATGATCCGCCCCAACATGGCGACCATGCTCGGTTTTTTGGCCACCGATGCCTGTGTGGATGCATCGGTTGTGCAGCAACTGGCACGCCATCTGGCAGACCGGTCGTTCAACCGCGTGACGATCGATGGCGACACCTCGACCAACGATTCTTTCGTGGTGGTCGCGACCAACAAGGCAGCCCACGCCCCCATCACTTCGCTGGACAGCGCCGAAGGGCAGGTGCTGCTGGCGGCCATGCTGGATGTGGCGCAAAAGCTGGCCCAGGCCATCGTGCGCGACGGCGAGGGGGCGACCAAGTTCATCACTGTGCGCGTGGAAGGCGGCAAGACTGGTGAAGAGTGCCGCCAGGTGGCCTATGCCATCGCCCACTCGCCCCTGGTGAAGACAGCCTTCTACGCCAGCGACCCAAACCTGGGTCGCATTCTGGCGGCGGTGGGCTATGCCGGCATTGCTGACCTGGACCAGACCCGGATTGATCTGTACCTGGACGACGTGCATGTGGCCGTGAGCGGTGGGCGCAATCCTGCCTACCGCGAGGAGGATGGCCAGCGTGTGATGAAGCAAAGCGAGATCACCGTGCGCGTGGTACTGGGCCGTGGTGATGCATCGGACACCGTGTGGACCTGCGACTTCAGCCACGACTACGTGACGATCAACGCCGACTACCGGTCTTGATTTGCTATTGAATTTATAGCTGCTTGCGCTTGATGGTAAAGCGCTGGATGCCAAAATGAATGAAAAATTTGAACGCTTGATGGAGCGGGCCGAGCAGCTCATCGCCCGCATCGAATCGGTGCTGCCCCAGCCCTTGGGTGCGCCCGATTGGTCGCAGTCCATCGCCTGGCGCTACCGCAAGCGCAGCAGCGGCCACGGCACGCTGGAACCTGTGCGCCATGTGGCGTCCATGCAGTTGGCTGATCTGAAAGAGATCGATGGCCAGAAGGAAAAGATCGAGCGCAACACCCTGCAGTTTGTGCAGGGCAAAACCGCCAACAATGTGCTGCTGACGGGTGCCCGTGGCACAGGCAAGTCCTCCCTCATCAAGGCCTGCCTGAATGCCTACGCGGGTCAGGGCCTGCGCCTGATTGAAGTGGACAAGGCCGATTTGACGGATCTGCCGGATATCGTCGATGTCGTCTCCGACCGTCCTGAGAAGTTCATCATCTTTTGCGATGACCTGAGCTTTGAAGATGGCGAGCCGGGCTACAAGGCACTCAAGTCCATTCTGGATGGTTCGGTGGCTGCAGCCACCCCCAACGTGCTGATCTATGCCACCAGCAACCGGCGCCACCTCTTGCCCGAGTACATGTCGGAAAACCGCACCTACACGCACACAGACGATGGTGAAGTGCACCCGGGCGAGGTGGTGGAAGAGAAGATTTCGCTGTCGGAACGCTTTGGCCTGTGGGTGAGCTTCTACCCCTTCAGCCAGGATGAGTACCTGACCATCGTGGCCCAGTGGCTTGCATCCCTTGGTGTGCCCGCATCGGCGATTGAAGCGGCACGACCCGAGGCGCTGGTGTGGGCGCTGGAGCGCGGCTCGCGCAGCGGGCGGGTGGCCTACCAGTTCGCACGCGACTACGCGGGGCGGCTATGAGGCTTGGCTGCGTTAGGGGGCTCATCCCACGTGGAGGGCTCTGCCATGGCTGAACTCCGCAAGCACACCGAGGTCGCCGTCGGCATTCTGTTGCGTGAAGATGGCGCCATGCTGCTATCCACTCGCCCACCGGGCAAGCCGTACGCTGGGTACTGGGAATTTCCGGGGGGCAAGCTGGAAGCGGGCGAGACCGTAGAGCAGGCGCTGCGCCGTGAACTGGAAGAGGAGCTGGGCATCACCATTGCCTCCGCCAGCGTCTGGAAGGTGACCGAGCACGACTACCCTCATGCCCTGGTGCGCTTGCACTGGTGCAAGGTTCGGGAGTGGAGCGGCCAGTTTGAAATGCGCGAAGGCCAGTCCATGGCTTGGCAGACGTTTCCCCTCACCGTGGAGCCCGTGTTGCCAGGAGCCTACCCTGTTCTCGATTGGCTGGAGCAGGAGCAGCTTGCTTGATTTGCTCCTGATTTTGTAGCTGCTGGCGCTTGCTAGATAAGCGCTAGCACCACATTTAATGTATCAATGCTCCAGGCGCGGGTCGCCGTACTGAGCGTCTGCCGGAGGCGCTTCTGCGGGCATGCGGAAGTCTTCACTGGCCCAGGCGCCCAAATCGATTTGCTTGCAGCGCTCACTGCAAAATGGCCGGTAGCGGTTGGCAGGGCTGTAAACGCTGTCTCCACCGCAGGTCGGGCACACCACGGTGCGGGCCGCTTCTTGGCCTGACGGTTCGTTATGGGTTTTGCTGGATGCCATGTCGGACTTCTTCAAGAGGCTTGCGCGGCGGAAAGCCTGGAATCAAGCGCACAACGTCAGTTCAAACGCCGCATCGTCGGTGCAGGCGTGCAGTCGCCCATCCGCCTCCTGCTTCATCAGGCGCACGGAGACAATCAGGCGGTTACCACTGATTTCAGGGATCAGTCCACAAGAGGGATCAATGCGCAGCCGCAGCAGTTGAAACGTGCGGCCTGCGGGCAGGTTTTGCTGGAACTGACCCCGTTCGGCCGCCACTTTTTGTGGCACGCCAGAGTCGCGCAGGAGTTTGAGCAACACATAGATCGACTCGGCCAGTGGGGCCAGCGTCGATGCCCAGCCTTGGAGTGCCTCTTGCCGATAAGCGGCGTCCTTGTGCTGCCAGGCGTAGTACGCAGGCAGATCAAACCCGCAAGTACCGCCAGGAATGCCTACGCGGCTGCGAATGCTCATCAGCCAGTCGTTTTCGGTGAGCGCATGGCCCGCCTTGCCTGATTGGCTGTTCAACGCAGCAAAACAACGGTCCAGCTGCGCAATCACCGCATCCAGAGCCGCCTCGGAAATGGATGGATTGCCACGGTAGCCGTCCAGCTGATGCTTGTGCTTTTCGATGTCCTTGAGCACATCTGATTTCAGATCGGCTCTGGCCGCCACATCCATGATTTCAAACATGGTGACCAACGCGTAATGGTGGTCCAGGGGATGGGCCCTGGGAATCAACTCTCCAAGCCGCCGGAACAATTGCTCCAGGCGGAGGTATGTCCTGAGTCGTTCGTTGAAAGGGTATTCGTAAAGGATCACGCTGGCAGGTTCCTGGGCGCAGTGGGTTGGGCCTGGCGCCGAAGGCTTGAAAACGCCAACCGGCAGGTGCTTTTATGCATTGAGGAACATCATAGCCCCAACCGGGTGGCTACTTGTTCCGCCATCTTGTGAAGATCGGCCAGCGTGCAATTATCACCATTGTGAACCACGATATCGGCCGATGCGCGCCGAATGTTGCGGGGAGATTGGGCAGCCAAAATCGCCTCGACAGTGCTCCGGTTCAGACCACTTCGGCTCATCACACGCTGAATCTGCAAAGCGGGCGGGCAATCGATCACGATCACCGCATCCAGCCGCTGCACCCAACGGCCAGACTCCACCAGCAACGGGACGTCAAACACAATGACCCGCGTTCCCGCATCTTCTGCCGCCTGTGCTTGCTGGCTGCTGTGCAAGGACACCAGCGGGTGAACGATGGCTTCCAACGCTGTGCGTGCATCAGGTGCCGAGTACGCCAACTCTCGCATCCGCCCTCGGTCAAGCGCCCCCGTATCGTCCACGAACTCAGGTCCAAAGCGCTGAACAATCGCGGCGATGGCTGCGCCCCCGGGCCCGGTGACTTGTCTGGCGATTTGATCGGAATCCACGAGGGCTGCTCCGCGCTTCTGGAGCAACGCTCCAAAAGTGGACTTGCCGCTGCCGATGCCCCCAGTAAGGCCAATTCTTGAGGCGCGCCCGCGCATTTACAGCCCAAACGTCCGCAACACCGTATCCAGCATCACCTTGGGGCTCGCGATCATTGCGGTCAGCCCAGCACCTACCAGGAACGGTCCGAAAGGAATGTAGCCCCCCTCGCGCAAGCTGCTGAAAACTTTGAGCCCAATACCGACAATCGCCCCAATCACGGAGGACATCAGGATGATCGGGACCAAGGCCTCCCAGCCAAACCAGGCGCCCAAAGCGGCAAACAGTTTGAAGTCGCCGTACCCCATCCCCTCCTTGCCCGTGGCCAACTTGAAGCCCCAATAGACAAGCCACAAGGACAGGTAGCCAGCCGCAGCCCCCATCACGGACGAGAACAACGGCACCTGAATCCACTGCAACGCGGCAGCCAGCAGACCCGCCCACAAGAGTGGCAAGGTCAAATCATCAGGCAGCAACGTGGTGTCCCAATCAATGAAAGCAAGCGCAATCAAAACCGCTGAAAAACCACACCAAGCCAATCCTGTGGGGGTGGGACCCCAGCGATGCACGCAAAAAAAGAAAAGTGCCCCGGTCAAAAGTTCCACCAGCGGATACCGCGCACTGATCCGCGTCGCGCAACCTGAACACTTACCGCGCAGAAACAGGTAACTGACGACAGGGATGTTTTCGTACCAAGCAACCTGGTGCCCGCATGCCGGACACGCTGACCGAGGAACCATGAGATTGAAGGACGCTTCCGCGGGGGGCGGCTCTTCTGTTCTTGATGGGCTGTTCTCTTTTTCTGCCTGATAAGCGGTAATTTCCGCCGCCCATTGACGTTCCATCATCTTGGGCAATCGGTAAATCACCACATTCAAAAAACTACCAACGAGCAATCCCAGCAAACCTGCCAACCCAGCGGCTGGCAACACAGCGAAATCCATTAAACCACCTGACCCAATTTGAAAATGGGGAGGTACATGGAGACTACGATTCCGCCAATCAAAGAGCCGAGAAAAACAATAATGATGGGTTCCATCAGACTGGAGAGGCCTGCAACCATCTCGTCAACTTCCGCTTCGTAAAAATCAGCAGCCTTCCCCAGCATGTGATCAATGGATCCGGACTCTTCACCGATAGCACACATTTGAATGACCATCGACGGAAATATCTTCGCGTTGTCCATAGCTACGGTGAGGCTGGTGCCTGTAGATACTTCCTGCTGAATTTTTTCTGTCGCTGTTGCATAGACAGAGTTGCCTGATGCGCCTCCTACCGAATCTAGTGCTTCAACCAGTGGAACGCCTGCTGCAAACATGGTTGCCAATGTACGTGTCCATCGTGCAACACAAGATTTATCGATCAGTGCCCCAAAAATGGGCATTTTTAATAAAAATCGATCCATGAATTTCTGCATCTTTTCATTTCTTTTCCATGCTTGAAAGAAAAAATAAAATCCGCCGCCAATTATTGAAAAAATGAGCCACCACCATTTCACGAAAACTTCGCTGATTCCCATCACGAAAAGTGTTGGTGCGGGTAGGTCGGCTCCAAAAGAGGTAAATACCTCTTTGAATGCTGGAATAACAAATATCATAATCACTGTTACAACTACAAAAGCAACAATGATGACGGAGGCTGGGTACATTAGAGCCGATTTGATTTTAGACTTAATCGCCTCCGTTTTTTCCATGTAGGTGGCTAGGCGATCAAGTAATGCTTCTAAAATACCTGCTGCCTCTCCTGCCTCTACTAGATTGCAGTAGAGACTATCAAAATACATGGGGTGCTTGCGAAACGCTGCGTTCAAAGATGTTCCCGTTTCAACATCCGAGCGAATGTCATTAAGAAGCTTTGTAACGCTTGCGTTTGTATTGCCTCGGCCAACGATGTCAAAAGACTGAAGCAATGGAACTCCAGCTTTCATCATTGTTGCCAGTTGTCGAGTAAAAAGCGCTATGTCTTTAGGCTTGATCTTTTTCCCCGAGCGGGTGCGTCGCTTCTTTATTTTTGTAGGGAAAACTCCTTGACGGCGAAGTGTCGCTTGGACTTGATTTTCGCCTACAGCCCGGATTTCTCCGCGCACCACTTTACCTGCACGATCTTTTCCCTCCCATTCAAAGACAAATTCCTTGATGTCTCTCGATGCTGCCGTGGCCATAGATTTTTCCCTGTGTGTCTGAATTTTATTATTCGTTAGTCACGGCAAGCACTTCTTCGAGGGAAGTGAGCCCAAGCCGAGCTTTGTGTAAACCGGACTCTCTCAAGGAGCGTACTCCTTCGTTCCGCGCTTGTTCTGCTATTTCGAGTGCGCTGCCATCACGCAGAATAATGCGCTGAATTTCCTCTGAAATTGGCATGACTTGGTAGATCCCCACGCGCCCTTTGTAGCCGTTGTTGCATGCGGGGCATCCGACAGCTCTGTAGGTTACCCAGGATCCGTCTAAATCTTCTTCGCGGTATCCCGCTTCCACGAGTGTCTCGTGAGGAACATCTGCTGGGGCTTTACAGGCTGGACACAGGCGTCTTGCCAAACGCTGAGCAGTGATAAGAATCACACTGGATGCAATATTGAACGGGGCGATGCCCATATTCCGCATGCGTGTCAGTGTAGTTGGGGCATCATTGGTGTGGAGTGTGGATAGCACCAAGTGACCCGTTTGTGCCGCTTTGATGGAAATATCAGCTGTCTCCAAATCTCGAATTTCCCCCACCATGATGATGTCGGGATCTTGGCGTAAAAATGATTTCAGTGCGACGGCAAACGTAAGTCCAGCCTTTTCGTTGACATTAACTTGGTTAACACCGGGTAGATTGATTTCAGAAGGATCTTCCGCGGTAGCAATATTTACACTTGGCTTGTTTAATAGATTCAGGCAGGTATACAAAGATACGGTTTTACCTGAGCCTGTGGGTCCCGTGACAAGAATCATGCCATATGGTCGACCAATCGCGTGTAATAGTCGCTCTTTCTCTTTGGGTTCATACCCCAAAGCATCAATGCCAAGCTTTGCACTGCTGGGGTCAAGAATACGAATTACAATTTTTTCGCCAAACAAAGTAGGCAGCGTACTCACCCGAAAGTCAATAACCCGATCTGGGCCTACCTTGAGCTTCATTCGTCCATCTTGAGGGACTCGCTTTTCTGAAATATCCATTCTGGATATGACCTTGATGCGTGAAGCTAGCTTGTCTTTAATTGCGATAGGAGGGGATGAAATTTCTTTCAGCTCACCGTCAATACGAAAACGCACTCGGTATTGATGCTCGTAAGGTTCAAAATGCAAATCAGATGCCCGCATATTAAAAGCATCCAAAAGCATCTTATGAAGAAACTTAACAACGGGGGCATCTTCAACCTCGTTGGCTCCTGAATCTATAACCTCGGGAGTTTCTTCGGCAACTGATTCATCAAATTCAAAATCGCCACTGGTCAGGCTTTCCATGGACTCGGAGGCGGACTTGGTTGTGGCCTCCACTAGGCGATTCAGTTTGTCATATTCTGCGATAATCCAATCCACGCCCATCTGGGTGGTGAACTTGATTTTTTCTGCCGCCTCTTGGTCTGTTGGGTCCGCCGTCGCAACAATCAAGCGGTTGCTACGTTTGCTTAGTACTACGACTTTGTAGGCTTGGCAAATCTTGGCGTCCAATAAATCTTTCGGTAATCGCAGAGGGTCAATGGCTTCCAAATCCAGTAGTGGAGCTCCAAAAACTGCAGATACCGTATGTGCCAAGTCGGCTGCCGACACCACCCCCGACCCCGTCAGTTCGGCAATAAAGCTTGTCCGACTAATTTGTGACTTTTGGTAAATTTCCTCGGCTGCTTTCTGCGTAAGCTTGCCCGCAGACATTAAGGCCCTTCCTAGGCCGGGAAGAGCGATTGCAGAAGCGTCTTTGGGGGCAATATCAGCGGTAGCCATTTAGCCGTTAGTACGTTATGGGACAGCGGGGCATCCTATCATCGCCCATCCCCTCTGCGCTGTACAGCCCGTAAGGAGGGTGGCACGGTCGCAACGTTGGTCTACATCACTTGTCGATTGACCCGATGTCTCGTGTTCTGCGAGTGATAGTTCGGCATATTCTGCGCATGCAAATTCAAGTGCTACGCCAGTAATTCAAACGTCTGACGGGTTGTTTCGTTGCTGACAACTTCGACTTGGTACTGCAATCCATGCGCAGTTAAGGTTGTGTCTAAGGATCTGGCGGGGATCTTCCCCAACTCTTCATCGATCTGGTGCTGTGTCCCAAATTTTGCCAAGGAATCTTGCTGAAATATCTCTGTCAGATTGCAAAGATGGTTGTTCGCGCACCATGTTCCGCCTTGAGCTCAGTCCGTTTGTTGAATGCTCCGAATTGACGGAGATGCTTGCTTCGGTGTGTGGATGCTTGCCTGCCGTGGCATCTGGCTTTGAGCGATTGCTGGTTTATCGCGCTCAATCTGCAGCTGCATTTGTGCAATTTGCGCGCACGGGTTCCATCTGTAATGCGTCAAGTTCTCATCGATTGCGCAAGGCACGGCCTCGCGGCAATTCGTTTCAAGTCTTTAAACTCGCACAACCGTGGAAGTCAGCCTCAGTCTAAAGTTTCTTTGACGTGTTGGCTTATGCGTGTGTGACTAGACTTGCGTAGCGCTAAGTTCGCCTGTCTGTCAGCTGATTGGCGAGCACTCGCATTGCGGCAGCAAATTCGGTCGCCGGAAGTAGCCTAATGGCGTCTATCGCGCGGTTTGCTTCTTGGGTTGCAGCAGACCTTGCAATCTCAAGCGCGCCTGTTTGCTGGACGATTTCGATGATTTTTGCCAGTTCCTCTGTGGAGCCCTGTTCAATCGCGCTGCGAATCACGGCCGCTTGCTGAGGGGTGCCGCGCTCCATGGCTGCAATCAAAGGCAAGGTGGCTTTCCCCTCTCGCAGATCATCGCCCAAATTCTTGCCCATTTCGACTGCATTCCCAGCGTAATCGAGAACATCGTCAATGATCTGGAATGCGGTGCCCAGTGCTTGCCCATAGGTGGCACATGCTTCCTCGATGGCTGGTGGTGAGTTTGCCAGTACGGCTCCCAGTCGGGCGCTGGCTTCGAAGAGCTTTGCGGTTTTGGAACGAATCACCTTGAGGTAATCCGCTTCGCTCAAGGAGGCGTCGTGCATGTTCATCAATTGCAGGACTTCGCCCTCGGCGATGATGTTGGTGGCCTCTGAAAGGATTTCCATCACCCTCATGCTGCCTGTCTCAACCATCATTTGGAAGGAACGGGTGTGGAGAAAATCCCCAACCAGAACACTGGCTGGATTGCCGAACGTTTCGTTGGCTGTGGCTCTTCCTCTGCGCAGCGTGGAAGCATCTACCACGTCATCATGCAGCAGGGTTGCGGTGTGAATGAGCTCGACCACAGCTGCCAAGGTGTGGCGATGTGAGCCTTGGTAGTTCAATGCTCCGCACACCATGAGTAAAAGGGCTGGGCGCAGTCGTTTGCCGCCGGCCGCAATGATGTATTGGGCGACCTGGCCTACCAGCGGGACTGTGGATGTCAGGCGTTGCCCGATGACGATATCAACTTCACGCATGTCCTCTGCGATTAGCGAGAGGGGTGAGGAGGCTGTGGAGGAGAGGTGATCAGTCAAGATAGCGGCTACCAAAGTTCCCCGGATTATAGGAATGAAGCGTTGGGCAGGAGTGCCTCCTCGGAGCCGGGCTAGCCTTTTTGGGGGTGCTGTGGCATAATCTGCGGCTCTGCAAAAATTGGTTTGCGGAACTCAATTCAAGAGGTTCACATGTACGCGGTCATAAAAACCGGCGGCAAGCAGTATCGCGTTGCTTCCGGCGAAAAAATTAAAGTAGAACAGATTGCTGCGGACGTAGGCCAGGAAATTGTGATCGATCAAGTGTTGGCAGTCGGTAACGGCGCTGAACTCAAGATCGGTACGCCCCTGGTGTCCGGCGCAACCGTGAAAGCCACCGTCGTGGCACACGGCAAGCACGACAAAGTGCACATCTTCAAGATGCGCCGTCGCAAGCACTATCAGAAACGCCAAGGCCATCGCCAGCAGTTCACTGAGCTGCAAATCGGTGCGATTGCTGCCTAATAAGGAGTCGATGTCATGGCACAGAAAAAAGGCGGCGGCTCTACGCGAAACGGTCGTGATTCCAAGCCAAAGATGCTGGGTGTCAAGGCCTTCGGCGGTGAATTGATCAGCGCTGGTTCCATCATCGTGCGTCAGCGCGGTACACGCTTCCACCCCGGCAACAACGTCGGCGTGGGCAAGGATCACACCCTGTTTGCTTTGGTTGACGGCCACGTGTCGTTCGGCACCAAGGGCGCACTGTCCAAGCACACTGTCAATGTGACTCCAGCCTGAGGTTTGCCTCTGGTTGAATCCAAAGCCCCGCATTGCCGGGGCTTTGTCGTTTATGTTCTGCGGTTGCTGGTTCTGGCAATATGTGGATTTTTCGGCCAGAGCAGGCCGTTAGTGGTCTGAAGTGCTGAGCATTTCTGACTCCGGGTGAGCGCAGGTGGGGTTCGTTGGT
Source organism: Acidovorax sp. IB03 (assembly GCF_016406015.1). Classification (NCBI taxonomy): domain Bacteria; kingdom Pseudomonadati; phylum Pseudomonadota; class Betaproteobacteria; order Burkholderiales; family Comamonadaceae; genus Acidovorax; species Acidovorax sp. IB03. The sequence continues at coordinate 29,336 of NZ_JAEFCH010000023.1, forward strand.
GGAGTGAATTTCAAGTCACTCCAGATGCCGATGAGAAATCACCGCCTGCCTTTCGCGCCTCTTTTGTAAATTGGATACCCCATGAAGTTCGTCGACGAAGCCTATATTGACATTGCCGCAGGTGATGGCGGCAATGGCTGCGTGTCTTTTCGCCACGAAAAATACAAGGAATTCGGTGGGCCCAATGGTGGGGATGGCGGGCGTGGGGGGCATGTGTTTGCCGTGGCAGACCCGAATCTAAACACTTTGGTGGATTTTCGATACTCCCGTCGCCATGAGGCCAAGCGCGGTGAGCACGGAATGGGCTCCGATATGTTTGGTGCCGCTGGCGAAGACATCACGCTGAAAATGCCGGTGGGGACCATCATTTCTGATGCTGAGACGGGCGAGGTGCTGTATGAGCTGCTCACCCCCGGAGAGGTCATCACCATTGCCAAAGGAGGCGATGGGGGCTTCGGCAACTTGCGCTTCAAGAGCGCTATCAACCGTGCCCCGCGTCAAAAAACGCCAGGCTGGCCGGGTGAGCGCAAGAACCTCAAGCTGGAACTCAAGGTGCTGGCTGACGTCGGCCTGCTGGGCATGCCCAATGCGGGCAAGTCGACGTTCATCACGGCGGTGTCCAATGCTCGCCCCAAGATTGCTGACTACCCCTTCACCACACTGCACCCCAATTTGGGCGTCGTGCGGGTGGGGCCGGAGCAGAGCTTTGTGGTGGCGGATATCCCTGGCTTGATTGAAGGCGCCTCCGAAGGCGCGGGCCTGGGTCACCAGTTTCTGCGCCATTTGCAGAGAACGCGCCTGTTACTGCACATCGTGGATATGGCCCCGTTTGACGACGCCATTGATCCTGTGGCGCAGGCCAAAGCCATTGTGGGCGAGCTCAAAAAATACGACACCCAACTGTATGAAAAGCCCCGCTGGCTGGTGTTGAACAAGCTCGACATGGTGCCCGTAGAGGAGCGCGAAGCTCGGGTCAAGGATTTCGTGAAGCGCTTCAAATGGAAGGGGCCGGTGTTTGAAATTTCAGCGCTGACCCGTGAGGGCTGCGAGGCACTGATCCATGCCATCTACCGTCATGTACAAAGCGAGCAAAGGGTGGAAAACGCCCCTGTGGAAGTGGATCCACGCTTTGTTGGTGACACGCCTCTTTAATTGCTATAAAAATAGTAGCTGCTGGCGCTTGCTGCATAAGCGTCTACTCATAAAAAGACCCTTAACATGGTTTCTAGCGTATTGCGAGATGCCCGCCGCATCGTGGTCAAGGTGGGTTCCAGTCTGGTGACAAACGAAGGGCGCGGCCTGGACGAGGCCGCCATTGGTGAATGGAGCCGCCAGTTGGCTGCGTTGGTGCGAGGGGATGGAGGCGTGCCGCGCGAAGTGGTCATGGTCTCCAGTGGGGCGATTGCCGAGGGTATGAAGCGGCTGGGTTGGGCGACTCGCCCGCAAGAGATTCACGAACTGCAAGCGGCTGCTGCGGTGGGCCAAATGGGTTTGGCCCAGATGTATGAAACCAAGTTGCGGGAGCAAGGCATGGGCAGCGCCCAGGTGCTCCTCACCCATGCCGACTTGGCTGATCGTGAGCGCTATCTGAATGCGCGTTCCACCCTGCTGACGCTGCTGCGTCTGGGGGTGGTTCCCGTGATCAATGAGAACGACACGGTCGTGACCGACGAAATCAAGTTCGGTGACAATGACACGCTGGGTGCGTTGGTTGCCAATCTGGTCGAGGCGGATGCTCTCGTGATCCTGACCGACCAGAAGGGCCTGTACACCGCAGATCCGCGTCGTGATCCGGCTGCGCAGTTTGTGCACAAGGCCAACGCAGGCGACCCAGCGCTGGAGGCCATGGCAGGTGGGGCCGGGTCCAGCATTGGCAAGGGCGGCATGATTACCAAGATCTTGGCTGCCAAGCGTGCAGCTGGCTCCGGTGCATCCACAGTGATTGCGTGGGGGCGAGAGCCGGATGTGCTGGTGCGATTGGTGGGCGGCCAGGCACTGGGCACCTTGCTGGTTGCCCAAACGCAGAAAAAGCAGGCGCGCAAGCAATGGATGGCCGATCACCTGCAGTTGCGGGGTGCTGTGACTGTTGATGCCGGTGCTGCCGCCAAACTGAGGGAAGAGGGCAAAAGCCTGCTGCCGATCGGAATGACTGCGGTCGAAGGAGATTTCTCGCGGGGTGACGTCATTGCAGTGCGTGACGAAGCCGGAGCGGAGATTGCCCGTGGGTTGGCCAACTATGCTGCCGCAGAGGCGCGCTTGCTATGTCGCAAGCCTTCGTCTGAGTTTGAAAAGCTGCTCGGTTACACGGCTGAAACCGAGATGGTTCACAGGGACAACTTGGTGTTGTCGGTTGCTTAAAAGCAGCCAACGAAGCTCCGGGGAACCGTTGTCTCGCCTGATGGTTTCTGCGCTGGTTGGTACTGAGCGCTGGGTGAGGGTCGTTTCTCTGAGTTTTTAGCCGATCCAAATCATTCCCATGAAAAAAAGCCGATGCCGGAGTTTGCTCTGGCATCGGCTTTTTCATGATTGCGTTCCAGCGGGTTGCCGCTTCGCTAAGTGCTTCCTGCTTCTGGCTTGCTGGCTGAGTGGGTTGCTTCCACCGGCAGACTGTTTTGGGGGTCTGGATCGAAGCTCGCCCCAGGGGGGAGTTCCATCGCGGGGTGGAGCAGCATGGATCCGGAGCGTAGCGCGGGCGCTGCATGCGCGTTGCCATGTGCGTGTTCCCCATCGCGAGCACGCATTCCGCTGCGCAAATACCGGTTACGCTGGTCCTGCCGTGGCAAGTACCTAGCCAGCTCCGTCAATGCCATTTCATAGACGCCACGCTTGAACTCAACAACCACGTCGAGAGGCACCCAGTAGTCGTTCCAACGCCAGGCGTCGAACTCCGGGTGGTTGGTGGCGCGCAGGTTCAAGTCCCAGTCGTGACCGACCAGTTGCAGCAGATACCAGATTTGTTTCTGGCCTTTGTAGTGACCGCGTGCATCGCGGCGGATATACCGGTCAGGCACCTCATAGCGCAACCAATCCCTTGTGCGGGCGACCAAGCGGACGTGGTTGGGCAATAATCCTACCTCTTCGTGCAATTCCCGGAACATGGCCTGTTCGGGGGTCTCGCCCCGGTCAATGCCGCCCTGCGGAAATTGCCAACTGTGGGTGCGGATCCGCTTGCCCCAGAACACTTGGTTCTTTTGGTTGAGCAGGATGATGCCGACGTTCGGCCGAAAGCCGTCCCGGTCAAGCATAATCGAACCCCAGATTTTTAAACTGCGTCCATTATGCACGGTGCCATGCGCCCGGCAAGAGGACCAGTCTGAATAGACTGAATTCGCCCCGATGAAAGCCTCTCAATTCTTTATCTCCACCCTCAAGGAAGCTCCGGCCGACGCCGAAGTGGTCAGTCACAAACTCATGATGCGTGCGGGGCTGATCAAGAAGCTGGGCGCGGGCATCTATAACTACATGCCCATGGGGTTGCGGGTCATCCGCAAGGTGGAAGCCATCGTGCGCGAGGAAATGAACCGGGCCGGGGCCGTGGAGTGCACCATGCCGGTGATCCAGCCCGCCGAGTTGTGGCAGGAAACCGGGCGCTTTGAAAAGATGGGGCCTGAGTTGCTGCGCATCAGCGACCGCCATGGCCGCGACTTCGTGGTGCAACCCACCAGCGAAGAAGTGGTGACAGACATTGCACGGCAAGAACTGCGCAGCTACAAACAGCTGCCCAAGAACTTCTACCAGATCCAGACCAAGTTCCGCGACGAGCGCCGCCCACGCTTTGGCTTGATGCGTGGTCGCGAGTTCATCATGAAGGACGCGTACTCGTTCGACCGCGACCAGACTTCAGCCAAGGCCAGCTACCAGGTGATGGCTGCCGCATACCGCCGTATTTTTGACCGGTTTGGCTTGACCTATCGCGCGGTGGCCGCAGACAGCGGCGCCATTGGTGGGGACCTGAGCGAAGAGTTCCAGGTGATTGCCGCCACAGGCGAGGACGCCATCGTCTACTGCCCTGGCAGCGACTACGCCGCCAACATGGAAAAAGCCGAAGCCCTCGCGCCCCAGGGCCCACGTGCTTCCCCCAGTCAGGCGATGACCAAAACGGCAACGCCCGGCAAGAGCACCTGTGTCGATGTGGCGGAGCTGCTGGGCCTGCCCCTGAGCCGCACCGTCAAATCCCTGGTGCTGGCCACCGACACCACCAATGAGCACGGCGAAATTGTGAAGACGCAGGTCTGGCTGTTGTTGCTGCGCGGCGACCATGACATGAACGAAATCAAGGTCAACAAAGTCGCCGGGCTGGAAAACTTCCGTTTCGCGACCGTGGCGGAGATTGAAGACCACTTTGGTTGCAAGCCAGGGTACCTGGGGCCCATCGGGTTGCAGAAGCCCGTGAAGATCGTGGTCGACCGCGAGGTCGCGGTGATGTCCGACTGGGTGTGCGGTGCCAACGAGGCGGACTTCCACATCACCGGCGTGAACTGGGGCCGTGATTTGCCTGAGCCGGACGCAGTGGCAGACCTGCGCAATGTGGTGGCAGGTGATCCATCGCCCGATGGCAAGGGCGTTCTGGCGATTGAGCGCGGCATCGAAGTGGGCCATGTGTTCTATCTGGGCACCAAGTACAGCCGCGCGATGAACGCGACCTTCCTGGACGAGAACGGCAAACCGCAACCCTTTGAAATGGGCTGCTACGGTATTGGTATTACCCGCCTGCCCGCCGCTGCCATTGAGCAAAATCATGATGAGCGCGGCATCATCTGGCCCGACGCCATCGCTCCGTTCACCGTGGTGATTTGCCCCATTGGCATGGACCGCAGCGAAGAAGTGAAACAGGCGGCCGAGAAGCTCTATGCAGAAATGCTGGCGCAGGGCGTGGATGTTTTGCTGGACGACCGCGGCGAGCGCCCCGGTGCCATGTTTGCCGACTGGGAGTTGATCGGTGTACCCCACCGTGTCACGATTGGCGACAAGAGCCTCAAGGAAGGTGTGGTCGAGTACCAGCACCGCCGCGATGCAGCGGCGACCAAGGTGGCGGTGAGCGATGTTGCGGCCCATGTGAAAGGCCGCATGGCGGTATGACGCAGGAGGTGGACAGCGTGCGAGGGGATAGCGGTTTGGAGCGCGGCGTGCGGGGTATTTCGCGCCGTGCGTGCTTGATTGCGGCTGCAGCGCCCGCCGGTTGGCTGGCTGTGCCTGGCCAGGCCCATGCGGGCGGCCAGCTGGAAGAGCCGTTGATGGACTCGGTGCGTACTGCCCTGAGTTCTGCGATCGCCAACCAGGCACCACCCGAGCCCGTGTTCTTCTCTACCGAGTCTCGCCTGAGCTACCTGCGCTGGCTGGGCACGATGAGCGACCGGCTGCGCAACCGCAAGCCCGATTGGGAAGTGCGCCGCGATTTTCTGCAGACGGTCTGGTACGAGTCCAAGCGTGCAGGGCTGGACGTGTCCCTCGTGATGGGGCTGATCCACGTCGAAAGTGCGTTCCGCAAGTTTGCGGTGTCCAGCGTGGGTGCGCGGGGCTACATGCAGGTCATGCCCTTCTGGACCCGTGTGATTGGCGATGGGGACCCGGGAAAGCTCTTCCACATGCAGACCAATTTGCGCTTTGGCTGCGTGATCCTGCGCCACTACATCGACCGCGAGCAGGGCGACCTGTTCATGGCCCTGGGCCGCTACAACGGCAGCCGGGGCAAGCCGCCGTACCCCAACGCGGTGTTTGCCGCCCAGCGCAACTGGGCGTTTGAAGCCAAAACGAATCTGGGCTGAGGTGCACCGAGGCTGAGGGGGCATGGGGCATAAACCCCGCTGCTCCCTCAGTAATGCCCATCCATCTTGCTAGCCCACGCCTTATGACGCGGCCGGGCTGTCTGCGGAAGGCAGCCGTGACACCATGACCTGGTCGATGCGGTAGCTGTCCACGTCCAGCACCTCGAACTTGAATCCCTTCCAGCTCACGCTGTCCGTCCGGCGGGGCACGCGGCGCAGCATCACCATCAGGAAGCCCGCCAGCGTCTCGTACTCGCCCGCGTGCGGCAGTTCGTCCAGGTCCAGTACGCGCACCACGTCGCTGACGGGGGTGACGCCATCGATCAGCCACGAGTTCTCGTCGCGCTGCACGATCTGCTCTTCATCCGAAGGGCCACCGACCAGGTCGCCCATCACCGTGCTCATCACGTCGTTCAGTGTGACCACGCCCACCACCAGGCTGTACTCATTGACGATGACGGCGAAGTCCTCATGCACCTGCCGGAACTGCTCCAGCACTTCCGACAGCGTGAGTTTGTCCGGCACGATGAGCACCTTGCGCACCAGGCTGTCGTCGGCCAGCGAGATGGGTTGGTTGTTCAGCACGCGCTGGAACAGGTCTTTTGCGTCCACGTAGCCCACTACGTGGTCGATGTCGCCCTCGCACACGGGGTAGGTCGAAAAAGGCTCGGCGGCAATACGCAGCCGGATGACGGAGTCGGGTTCGTCCCGCAGAAAGAACGCTACCCGGTCGCGGGGTGACATGGCGCTGGAGACAGTGCGGGTGTCCAGCTCAAACACATTGGTGATCACCTGCTGCTCGCGCGCGGCCAGCACGCCCGCGCGGGCGCCGGCTTCCATCATGGCCAGGATGTCGTCTGACGTAATGCGATCGTCGCGCAGCGACGACAGGCCTAGCAGCCGAAACAAAGCATCGGCCCCCCGGCTGTAGAACCACACCAGAGGGCGCAGCAGCGCCATGAACCAGGCCATGGGCCGCGCCAGGCGCACGGCCAGCCGTTCAGGTTCGGCCATGCCCAGGCGTTTGGGGAACAGGTCAGCAAAAAGAATGAACAGGGATGTGATGATCAGGAACGACGCAATGAACCCGGCGGTGTTTGCAGACGCGTCGCTCATCCAGACGCTGAAGAAACTGCTGAAGTGGGGGCTCAGGGCGCCTTCGCCCACGATACCGCCCAGGATGGCGACGGCGTTTTGCCCGACTTGCACCACGGTGAAGTAGTCACCGGGCTGTTCTTGAATGCGCAGCACCAGGTCGGCGCGCGGGTCTCCTTCGTCGGCCATCTGGCGCAGGCGCAAGCGCCTGGCTGCGGCCAGCGAGATTTCTGCCATGGAGAAAAAGGCACTCGCTGCAATCAGCAGCGCAATCACTAAAAGGCTTTGGGTCATGGAGGGTGACAGAGCGTGGCGCTATGGCACAACGGTCCATGAAGTGTATCTGTCCGTACAGCCCCGCCTCAAGGCAGGGCTGTACCGTTCAGTGGCGCAGGGTCTGCCCGTAACGGCTCACTGCACAAAGCCAATGCGCCCGCGCGTGTTGGCGGCTTTGGGCAGGTCCGCAATCTCCACGGTCGAGCGGCGATCCAGCCGCGCATTGCCAAAGCCCGTCATCAGCGCCCGGCGCATCTCGCGCGGTGGCATATGGGCCAGGTGCTCCAGCACATCGTCCTGCGGCTCCGGGTCCAGCAGGCGGCCCCAGTCGTGGCTGTTGCGAATGTCCTGGTACAGGTTCAGTGCAATGGTGCGTGCCTGCTCCAGCGTGGGCGCCTCCACCTCAAACACATTCATGCGGTTGAGGATGGGGTCAGGGATGCCGCGTGCATCGTTGGCCGTGGTGATCCAGATGACCTGGCTGGCATCAATCGCCACCTCGGCAAACTCGTCGGTAAAGCTCTGTGCGGTGTCGTGCTCCAGCAGGCTGTACAGGGCACCCAGCGGGTCGTACTGTGCGTCGCCACTGGCCTTGTCGATTTCGTCCACCACGATGACGGGGTTGGCATACTCGCCCTCCACCAGGGCCTCGAACACCTTGCCAGGGCGTGCGCCTTTCCATTGTGCAGACGACCCCGACAGCAACCAGCCAGCGGTCATGGAGCTCATCGGCAGCAGGTTCATGCCCGTGCCCAGCAACTCGGCCAGGTGGCGGGCAAAGTGGGTCTTGCCGATGCCGGGTGGGCCCAGCAGCAGCATGGGGGTCACCTCCAGCCCATCGCTGCTGTCTTGCGCCAGGGCTACGTGGCGTTTCACATCGTCCAGCACGTCGGTGAAGTTGGGCAGCAGCTCGTACAGGCCGCTCATGTCGGGCACCCCTGATGGTTTGACCTGGAAGCGTTCAGGCCCTCGTTCCAGCATGCGTTCGTACACGGCACGCAGGTTTTCGTATTCGCGTTGGCTGCCTGCGTCCTGCAGGCGGGCTAGTTTGCGTTCCACATCCCCAGGGTGAAACACGTTGCGCATCTGCGCCACCGGAATGCGCAGTGCGGCGCTTTGGGGAACAAGGCTATGGCTGGTCATTGCATGCTCCTGTGTGTTGGGGTCACGCTGTCATTCAAGCACACAACATGCCCAGCCTCAATGTGGGAAAAGCCCTGAAATGGTGCCGGTGTTGCAGCCATCCCAATCCCTGTGGTGGCCAAGCGGCCTGGCTTGCCACGTACCAAAGAAAAAGCCGCCCGAAGGCGGCCTGGTGCGCGGGGGGGGGGCTCAGCCTCAGGTACCCAGCACCTGCTTGAGTTCGCCGGACTCGTACATCTCCATCATGATGTCGGAGCCGCCGATGAATTCGCCCTTCACGTACAGCTGGGGGATGGTGGGCCAGTTGCTGTATTCCTTGATGCCTTGGCGGATGGCGTCGTCTTCCAGCACATTCACGGTGACCACGCTCTTGGGGTCCACGCCGCAGGCCTTCAGGATCTGGATGGCACGGCCGGAGAAGCCGCACATGGGGAAGCTGGCGCTGCCCTTCATGAACAGCAGGATGTCGCTGGATTTGACGAGGGCGTCGATACGTTGTTGGGTGTCGCTCATGGGGTACTCCTTGAAAAAGAGGCGGACAAAAAATGCTGTGAGCCCGCGTTGGGGGGGGATTATTTCACTGTCGGCCACTGCCCGCCCGTACAGCGCGCGATGCCGGCAAGGTCATTGCGGCTTTGCACCTGCACAAACCCATGGGCTGCGAGCAGCGCCTGCACTGCCTCGGCCTGGTCGTAGCCGTGTTCCAGCAGCAGCCAGCCGCCCGGTGTCAGCCGGGCTGGCGCCTGGGCCACGATGGTGCGGATGTCGTCCAGCCCGTCGCTGCCGCTGGCCAGGGCCTGCAGCGGCTCGTGCGTCAGCGCGGCCAGGTGCGGGTCTGCGCTGGGGATGTAGGGCGGGTTGGAAACGATGGCGTCGAATATCCCTTCCACCCCGTGCAGCCAGTTGCCGTGCTCAAAGCGCACGGGCAGGCCCAGCCGCTGTGCGTTGGCCTGGGCCACCGCCAAGGCGTCGGCGCTGGCATCCACCGCCAGCACCTGGGCCGTGGGCCGCTGGCTTTGCAAGGCCAGCGCAATGGCGCCACTGCCGGTGCCCAGGTCGGCCACGCGCGGGGCGGGCAGGGGGGCGATGGCTTCCAGCGCCCAGTCCACCAGCGTTTCGGTGTCGGGGCGGGGGTCCAGCACGCGGGCGTCTACCTGCAGCGGCAGGCCATAGAACTCCTTGCGTCCGGTGAGGTAGGCCACGGGCTCACCCGCCACGCGGCGCTGGCACAGGGCGATGAACTGCGCGTGCGTGGCCTCGTCCATCGCATCGGTGTCGTGCGCCAGCAGCCAGGCACGGCCCGCGTCGGGGCGCCCCAGTGCGTGCAGCAGCAGCAGTTGCGCGTCGATGCGGGGCAGGCCCAGCGCGTGGGCCTGGGCCAAAGCCTGGGCGAGGTTGGGGGTGTTCACGTTTGCTCTGATATTGATAGCTGATCGCGCTTGATGGACAGGCGCTGGAGGCCTAAAAGGCTTAAAGGGTTTGTGCGCTGCACCGGAATGCTGCTGCAGGCGTTACACACCCGCACCCTTTTCCAGCTCTTCCAGTTGCTCGGCCTCACGGGCGTGTTGCAGGGCTTGCAGCACATCGCCCAGGTCGCCTTCCATCACGGCCAGCAGCTTGTACAGCGTGAGGTTGATGCGGTGGTCCGTCAGCCGCCCCTGCGGGAAGTTGTAGGTGCGGATGCGGTCGCTGCGGTCGCCGCTGCCGATCAGGCCCTTGCGCAGCGCGGCCTCCTTGGCGGCGTGTTCGCTGCGCTCTTTTTCTTGAATGCGCGCTTGCAGCACCTGCAGCGCCTTGGCTTTGTTGCTGTGCTGGCTGCGGCCATCCTGGCATTCGGCCACGATGCCGGTGGGCAAGTGAACCACGCGCACGGCAGAGTCCGTCTTGTTGATGTGCTGCCCGCCCGCGCCGCTGGCGCGGAAGGTGTCGATGCGCAGGTCCGCCGGGTTCAAGGTGATGGCCTGGTGCTCATCGGGCTCGGGCATCACCGCCACGGTGCAGGCGCTGGTGTGGATGCGGCCTTGGGTTTCGGTGGCGGGCACGCGCTGCACGCGGTGGCCGCCGGATTCGAACTTGAGGGCGCCGTACACGTGATCGCCCTCTATGCGCAGCACGATTTCCTTGTAGCCGCCTAGCTCGCTTTCGTTGGCGCTCATCACCTCCACTTTCCAGCCCTGGGTGGCGGCGTAGCGGGTGTACATGCGGGTCAAATCGCCTGCGAACAGGGCGGATTCGTCACCGCCTGTGCCTGCGCGGATTTCAACGAAGGCGTTGCGTGCGTCGTCCGGGTCCTTGGGCAACAGCAGGCGCTGCAATTCGTCTTCCAGTTGCAGCAGCTCGGCTTCGCTGCTTTCGATTTCCTCCTGCGCCATTTCGGCCATGTCGGGGTCGGCCAGCATTTCGCGGGCTCCGGCCAGGTCGGCCTCGCGCTGCTGGTAGCGGGCATAGCGGCCGGCAATCTGCGTGACCTCGGCGTGCTCGACAGAGATGCGGCGGTACTGCGCCATGTCGCTCATGATGTCTTCGCGCGAGAGCAGGAAGTCCAGCTCGCCCAGGCGCTGTGCATAGCGCTCCAATTGGCTTCGAAGAAAGGGTTTCATGGGGCTTTGAAAAAAGAAGGTGCTACGAATTTGGTAGCTGCTAGCGCTTGTGTATCAAGCGCGGGAGGCCGATTTGGCTTGAAATCGGAGCGGCGGGTGAGCGGGCGGGCGCCGCTACTGGCCGTTTTTGCTTTGCGAGCGCAGGAACAGGCGCGAGACGGTCTGTGCCGTCTGGGCGCGCATTTCGGCGTCGCCCGCGCGCAGCTCGGCCAGGGTGCCGTGCAGCATTTTTTGCGTGAGGCCACGCGACAGGGCTTCCAGCACCGCGTCCACGTCTTCACCCTTGGCCAGCAGCTTTTTGGCGCGCGCGATTTCGGCAGCGCGCCATTCGTCGGCTTGCGCGTTGAGCTGCTGGATCAGCGGCACCACGCCCCCCGCAGCGGTGGCGGGGCTGCGCAGCTCCATCCAGTGCATGAAGCTTTGCACGCCCGCGTCGATGATGGCTTCAGCCTGCGCCACGGCGGCCTGGCGGTTGGCCTGCGCGGTTTGCACCACGGTGGCCAGGTCGTCCACCGTGTAGAGGTACACGTCGCCCAGGGCTTTCACCTCGGGCTCGATGTCGCGCGGCACAGCCAGGTCCACCATGAAAATGGGGCGGTGGCGGCGCTTCTTCAGGGCGCGTTCCACAGCGCCCAGGCCGATGATGGGCAGGCTGCTGGCCGTGCAGCTGATGACGGCGTCAAACTCGTGCAGGCGCTCGGGCAGGTCGGCCAGGCGCATCACCTCGCCGCCAAAGCGGGTGGCAAGCTTTTCGCCGCGCTCCAGCGTGCGGTTGGCAATGGCAATGGCCTTGGGGTTCTTGGCGGCGAAGTGCGTGGCGCACAGCTCAATCATCTCGCCCGCGCCCACGAACAGCACCTTGATCTCGGTGAGGTCTTCAAACAGCTGGCTGGCCAGGCGCACCGCGGCTGCCGCCATGCTGATGCTGTGTGCGCCAATCTCGGTGCTGCTGCGCACCTCCTTGGCCACAGCAAAGCTGCGCTGAAAGAGCTGGTTCAGTGTGGTGCCCAAAGCGCCCGCTGTTTCGGCAGCGCGCACGGCGTCCTTCATCTGGCCCAGGATCTGCGCTTCGCCCAGCACCATCGAATCCAGCCCGCTGGCCACGCGGAACGCATGGCGGGCAACGAGGCTGTCTTCCAAAGTGTAGGAGTGCGAACGCAGCAGCGCGGGGCTCACGCCGCCGCTGTGGGCGAGCCAGCCCAGGGTATGGTCCAGCGCGGGCCGTTCGCCAGCACAGTAAATTTCGGTGCGGTTGCAGGTGGAGATGATGGCGGTTTCCACGCCCGAATGGCTGAGGGACTGCCCCAGCGACTGGCGCAAACCCTGCAAGGTGGGCGCGATCTGGTCGAGCGCGAACGCAAACCTGCCACGCAGATCGAGCGGCGCGGTGGTGTGGTTGATGCCGAGGGCCCAGACTGCCATGGTGGCGGATTATAAAATCGTTACCTTCTCTGCGGCTCCCAGCATGGGTATGCCTTGATCTGGGTCAATTGCGCACATGGGTCCGCTCGACAGCCTCAACCACCTTCTGAACTTCTTGGCGCCGGCATTCTGGATGGCCCTCTTCATGGCCATGCTGGGGCCTTTGGTGCTGCGCGGCCCGCGCGGGCTGGGGCGAGGCGCGCAGTGGCTGCTGGACTTTGCGGTGTGCTCGGCCGTGCTGCTGGCGGGGCTGTGGATCACCGGCCGCGACGGCAAGATGCTGACGTATGGCGCCTTGGTGCTGGCCTGCGCCACATCGCACGCAGTAGGCCAGCGCCTGTGGCGCAAATAAGCGTTTGCATTGCTCAGCGCGGCGGCTGTTAAGAGCGGCTAACAAAACTCAGCGAAGCGGTTCTGGCTAGGCGCCGCGTCGCAGGCAGTACGCGTAGTACGACAAGACGCGGCAACGACGCCAGAACAGTTTTGTTAGCCGCTCTAAGCCTGCCATTCTGCTTTTACCATCGCAACTTGACAGATTTACAACAACGGAGACACCCCATGAGTACCTTTCGCACCCTGTTGGTGGGCGCAGCCTTGGCCTGGACGGCTGCTGTGCACGCGTTTCCTACCAAGCCCGTGCGCATCGTGGTCGGCTTTCCTGCGGGTGGCCCGCTGGACCAGCATGCCCGCCTGCTGACCGATAAACTGCAGGCCGTGCTGGGCCAGCCCGTGGTGGTGGACTACAAGGCCGGCGCCGGCGGCACGGTGGGCGCGCAAGACGTGATGAAGGCGCCGCCCGACGGTCACACCCTGATGCTGGCCAACACGGGTGTGATGGTGATCAACCCGGCTCTGTACAGCCGCCTGCCGTACGCCACGCTCAAGGATTTCACGCCGATTGCGCGCACCGCGATGCAGCCGTTGGCCCTGCTGGTGAACCCGAACGTGCCAGCCAAGAACCTGCAGGAATTCATGGCCTACGCCAAGTCCAAGCCAGGGCAGATCAACTATGGCTCGGCAGGCAATGGCGGCATCAGCCACCTGGTGCCTGAAATGTTCAAGACGGCCACGGGCCTGTTCATGGTGCACATCCCCTACCGCGGCAGCGCCCCAGCGTTCACCGACCTGATGGGCGGGCAGGTGCAGTTCATGGCCGAGAGCATTCCGCAGGCCGCGGCGTACCACAAGCAGGGCAAGGTGCGCGCCCTGGCGGTGACCAGCCGCGAGCGCAACCCCGCCTTGCCTGATGTGCCCACAGTGATCGAGAGCGGCCTCAAGGGCTTTGAGGTGGTGGGCTTTTATGGATTCCTGGCGCCTGCGGGCACGCCCAAGGATGTGGTGGCCAAGCTCAGCGATGCGTTTGGCCGGGTGATGCAGTCGCCCGAAGTGAAAAGCCGCATGGTGAGCCAGGGCGCAGACCCTGCGTTCCTGGGCGCAGATGACTTTGCCAAGTTTCTGGCCTCTGAGATGCCCCGTTGGGCAGATGCAGTGAAGAAGTCGGGCGCGAAGCTGGATTGACCCCCTGAGGCGCTGCGCGCCTTTCCCCTGAAAGGGGTATGCCACCGGTGGCCCGGCAGAGCCGGTTCCACGGTGGCGCTAGCTCAGGGCCGCGTTGGTTGGAAGATGCGCCCTATGGCGTGGCGGGCGAAAACAGATCCACGCGGTCGGTGATGATGCCGTCCGTGCCCAAAGCGATCAGGCGCTGGGCGGCCCAGTCGTCGTTGACGGTGTAGCTCAACGTGCGCATGCCCATGCCTTTGACCTGGGCGACCAGTGCGGCGTCCCACAGCGCGTGGTTGCACACGATGGCCACACAGCCCAGGCGGCGAGCGGTGTCCAGGCAGCCATCCCACAGCGTATCGAGCAGCAAGGCGCGCGGAATGTGGGCTGCGGTGGCCTGTGCGCCTGCCAGCGCGTCGGGCTTGAAGGACGAGAACAGCGGGGGCACGGCCTGGCCCTGCCAGAGCCGCGCTGCGGTTTCGCCCACCACGCGCCCGGTGGTTTCTTCCTGCCCTGGCGTGGGCTTGATCTCGATGTTCAGAAAGTAGCCGTTGGCGATGCAAAAGCGGGCCAGCGCCTCCAGCGTGGGCACGGCCTCGCCAGCGTAGGCGCGTGAATGCCAACTGCCCGCATCGAGTTGCGCAAGCGCGCCCAGCGGCAGGTCGCCGCCGGTGCCACGGCCGTTGGTGGTGCGCTCCAGCGTGGCGTCGTGCAGCAAAAAGGGCACGCCGTCGGCGCTCAGCTTGGCGTCGCATTCGAACATACGGTAGCCGTGCTGTGCGCCCAGGCGGAAGGCGGCCAAGGTGTTTTCAGGGGCCAGCTTGCCGGCGCCACGGTGGGCAATCCAGCGGGGGTAGGGCCAGGAGGAAGCGGTGATCGCGTTCATGGTGCGAAGGGGAGGGCAGTGGTTGGCGGGCTCAGTTCGGTTCAAGCGGGCTCGCCAAACTTGAGCAGGTTGCCGTGGGGGTCGATGACATGGAACTCGCGCATGCCCCAGTCGCGCAACTGCGGGGGCTCTACCAGCAAGCCGCGTTGCGCAAAGTCGGCGTGCAGGGCGGCGGTGTCGCCCCGCACGTAGCACGAGGTGTTTTCGGCGATGTGGCGCTCGGCGCAGTGCCACAGGTGCAACTCGCAGCCGTCGCGCCGCAGCATCAGGTAGTCGGCCGATGCGTGCAGGCAATCGAAGCCCAGCAGTTCGGTATAGAACTGCCGGGACTCCGCCAGGTCCAGCGATGCCAACACGGGCACGGTGGCGTGGATGCCTGCCATGGTGGCGCTAGTGCGTTGTGCGCGCGCTCAGATGCGCTTGCCGGTTTCCGCGTTGAACCAGTGCAGGCGGTCTTCGCGGGGCGCCACGCGAATGGCGTCGCCAGGCTTGGGCGAGGGGCGGCCTTCGTCGATGCGCACGATGAGTGTGTCCTGTCCCATGGTGGCGTACACCAGGCGCTCGGCACCCAGCAGCTCGATCGTGTCCACGCGCACTTCCCAGCCGGTGTCGCCAATGTCCATGTGCTCGGGGCGGATGCCCAGGATGGTGCCGGGCTTGCTGTTGGGCGCGTGCTTGAGCAGGTTCATGGGCGGCGAGCCGATGAAGCTGGCCACGAAGGTGGACGCAGGCGTGTGATAGACCTCTTCAGGCGTGCCGAACTGTTCCATGTTGCCCGCGTTCATCACGATCATGCGCTGGGCCAGCGTCATGGCTTCCACCTGGTCGTGCGTGACAAACAGGCTGGTGATGCCCAGTTCGCGGTGCAGCTTCTGGATTTCCAGGCGCGTTTGCGCGCGCAGCTTGGCGTCGAGGTTGGACAGGGGCTCGTCAAACAAAAACACCTGCGGCTGGCGCACGATGGCGCGGCCCATGGCCACGCGCTGGCGCTGGCCGCCGGACAGTTCGCGGGGCTTGCGCTCCAGCAAGTGGCCCAGTTCCAGAATCTTGGCAGCCTTGTCCACGCGCGCCTTGATTTCTTCCTTGGGCACCTTGGCGATCTTCAGGCCATAGGCCATGTTCTCGAAGTTCGTCATGTGCGGGTACAGCGCGTAGTTCTGGAACACCATGGCGATGTCGCGCTGGGCGGGTTCCAGGTCGTTCACGATGCGGTTGCCAATGTGCAGCTCGCCGCCGGAGATTTCTTCCAGCCCAGCCACCATGCGCAGCAGCGTGGATTTGCCGCAGCCCGAGGGGCCGACGATGACGACGAATTCGCCGTCCTTGATTTCAGCGTTCACGCCATGGATGACCTGATTGGCCTTGGGGCCGTGGCCATAGCGCTTGATGATGTTGCGAAGAGAGATGGATGCCATTTTGCTCTTAAATTTGTAGCTGCTGGCGCTTGATAAATAAGCGCTAGCGGCAGATTTCGTTTATTTTTCTGTATCGACCAGGCCCTTGACGAACCAGCGCTGCATGAACACCACCACCAGGGCGGGGGGCAGCATGGCCAAGAGGGCGGTGGCCATCACCACGTTCCATTCGTTGCCGGTGTCGCCGCCAGCGATCATGCGTTTGATGCCGATCACCACGGGGTACATGTCTTCCGAGGTGGTCACGAGCAGCGGCCACAGGTACTGGTTCCAGCCGTAAATGAACTGGATCACGAACAGCGCGGCGATGGACGTGCGCGACAGCGGCACCAGGATGTCCTTGAAGAAGCGCATGGGGCCGGCACCATCAATGCGTGCGGCTTCGACCAGCTCGTCCGGCACCGTCAGGAAGAACTGGCGGAACAGGAAGGTGGCCGTGGCCGACGCGATGAGCGGCACCGTCAGGCCCGCATAGGTGTTGAGCATGCCCAGGTTGGACACCACCTGGTACGTGGGGCCAATGCGCACTTCCACGGGCAGCATCAGCGTGATGAAGATCAGCCAGAAGCAGATGCCCTTGAAGGGGAAACGGAAGTACACGATGGCGAACGCCGACAGCAGCGAGATGGCGATCTTGCCCACGGTGATGACCATGGCCGTCACGAAGCTCACCCACATCATGTGCGCCACCGGGGCGCTGGAGCCAGGGCCCGAGCCGCCGCCGAACAGCGCGGTTTTGTAGGTTTCCCAGAAGTTGCTGCCGGGCAGCAGGGGCATGGGCACCTGCACGATGTCTTGCGCCGTGTGGGTGGACGCCACAAACGCCAGGTACAGCGGGAAGCCCACGATGATGACGCCAAGCACCATGATCAGGTGCGAGAACGCCTTGAGAAAAGGACTGCGTTCAACCATTGGAATCTTTCAGATGTGATGCCTGGCCCCAGGTGCCGATCAAGGGCGCGCCATAGGCGAGGGCCGCCAAGCAAGGGCCGCCCCGCAGTGAGGGCGGCGTCCCCCTGGCGGGGGAAGGCGCGAAGCGACTCAGGGGGCGCATCAATATTGCACTTTCTTCTCGACGTAGCGGAACTGGACCACGGTCAGTACGACCACGATGGCCATCAGCACCACCGATTGCGCGGCCGATCCGCCCATGTCCATGGCCTTGAAGCCATCGTGATAGACCTTGTAGACCAGGATCGAGGTGTCTTGCCCAGGGCCGCCCTGCGTGGTGGAGTCCACGATGGCGAAGGTGTCGAAGAAGGCATAGACCACGTTGATCACCAGCAGGAAGAACGTGGTGGGCGACAGCAGCGGGAACTGGATGCTCCAGAACCGGCGCCATGGGCCAGCGCCATCAATCGCGGCCGCTTCAATCAGCGATTTGGGGATGGACTGCAGGCCTGCCAGGAAGAACAGGAAGTTGTAGGAGATCTGCTTCCACACAGCCGCAATCACGATCAGCGTCATGGCGTGGTCGGAGTTGAGCAAGTGGTTCCAGTCAAACCCCGACTGGCGCAGCAGATACGCCACCACGCCCAGCGAGGGGGAGAACATGAACATCCACAGCACGCCCGCCACGGCAGGGGCCACCGCATAAGGCAGCAGCAGTGCGGTTTTGTACACCAGGGCCCCGCGCACGATGCGGTCGGCAAAGATGGCCAGCACCAGCGAGATGGCGATGCCCGAGACCGCGACGGCTATTGAGAAAAATGCCGTCGTCTTGAACGAGGCGAGATAGCTCGGGTCTTCAAACAGGTTGCGGAAGTTTTCCAGCCCCACCCATTCGGTGGACATGCCAAAGGCATCTTGCATCTGGAAAGATTGCACCAGCGCCTGGCCCGCCGGCCAGAAGAAGAAGACGCTGATCACGACCAGCTGGGGTAGCAAAAGCACCCACGGCAGCCATGCAGAGCGGAATAAAACGCGTTTTTCCATATCGGATCAGTCTGAACAAAACAGCCCGCAGCCCATGCAAACCGGTGTTTGCGAGGGGTGCGGGCCAACGATGGAGCCCAGAAACCCAGGGGAATGCCTGGAGAGTCGGGCCCCATCAACGGGGGCGATAAAAATTAGCGGTTAGCGCGTGCGAAACGGGCCAGTTGCTCGTTGCCGCGGGTCACGGCTGTGTCCAGGGCTTCCTTGGGAGTCTTCTTGCCCGACCAGATTTGTTCGGTTTCCTCGTCGATGATGGCGCGAACCTGAACGAAGTTGCCCAGACGAATGCCGCGCGACTTGTCGGTTGCCTTGCGGATCATCTGCGTCACGGCCACATCGGTGCCTGGGTTCTTTTCATAGAAACCGGAGGCTTCGGTGAGCTTGTAAGCGCCCATGGTCACAGGCAGATAGCCGGTGCGCTGGTGGCTGGCGGCTTGCACCTTGGTGTCGTTCAGGAAGTTCAGGAAGTCGGCAACGCCCTTGTACTCTTCGGCCTTCTTGCCGGCCATCACCCACAGGCTGGCACCACCAATGGCGGTGTTCTGGGGCGCGCCCTTCACGTCAGCGTAGTAAGGCAGGGTCGAGATGCCGTAGGCAAACTTGGCTTCCTTGGCCACGCGGGCGTACAGACCGGACGAGCCGGTGATCATCGCGCACTCACCCGATGGGAAGGATGCGTCGGCTGCGTTGCCGCGGCCCTTGTACACAAAGCTGCCGTCCTTCGAAGCCTTGGCCAGGTTTTCAAAGTGGCGCACGTGCAGCGGGGTGTTGATCTGCAGCTGGGCATCCGTGCCGTCAAAGCCGTTGTTCTTGCTGGCGAACAGCGTGTTGTGCCACAGCGAGAAGCTTTCCAGTTGCGTCCAGCTGATCCAACTGGTGGTGAACGGGCAGCTGTGGCCGCTGGCCTTGAGTTTGGAGGCGGCTTCGAACACTTCAGGCCAGGTCTTGGGAGGCTTGTTGGCGTCCAGGCCTGCCTTCTTGAAGGCGTCCTTGTTGTAATAGAAGATGGTGGTGGAGCTGTTGAGCGGGTAGCTCAGCATCTGGCCGTTGGGCGCGGTGTAGTAACCGGCCACGGCAGACACGTACGAGGTGGGGTCGAACTTGAAGCCCGCATCGCTCATCACCTTGCCTGCGGGCACGATGGCGCCCTTGCTGGCCATCATGGTGGCGGTGCCCACTTCAAACACCTGAATGATGTGGGGTGCATTGCCAGCGCGGAAGGCGGCAATACCGGCTGTCATCGATTCGTCATACGTGCCCTTGTAGGTGGGCACGATCTTGTACTGGGTTTGGCTTGCGTTGTATTGTTTGGCCAGGTCATTCACCCAGTCGCCCAAAGCGGCGCTCATGGAATGCCACCATTGAATTTCCGTCTGGGCGTGTGCGGGAACACAGGCGCCGAAGGCGATGGCGGCAGTCAATGCCAATTTCTTCAGTTGCATAGATATCTCTCCAAAGATGACGCTGGGCACAAAGCGACCGATGCTAGGCACGAAATGCGTCAAACATGTGTCGTTGTCCCACGGTTGCCCGGCCGATTACAACGGTAAAAACCCGTTGAGGGCCGGGCGGTGTGTCCAATTGTGACGTTTCCATGACAGTTTCAGGGTGGATTTGCCCGGAGTTGCAAGGTTTTGTGCATTGCACCATGCTTGTGCTAGCCAAGGTAAATCTGCCCCAGCCCACCTCCATCCACTGAACAGGGACCTTCATGACCGCGCAATCGCTGGACAAAAGCAAGATCAAATTTTTATTGCTGGAGGGCATTCACCCCTCTGCGGTGGACGTGCTGCGTTCCGCCGGGTACACGCAGATCGAAGCCATCTCCGGCGCGCTGCCCGACGAGGAACTCAAGCGCAAGATTGCGGACGTGCACTTTGTGGGCATTCGCTCGCGCACCCAATTGACCGAAGAGGTGTTTGCCCACGCGCACAAGCTGGTCGCTGTGGGATGCTTTTGCATCGGAACCAATCAGGTGGACCTGAACGCTGCGCGCGAGCGGGGCATTGCCGTCTTCAACGCCCCGTATTCCAACACCCGCTCGGTGGCCGAACTGGTGCTGGCAGAGGCCATCTTGCTGCTGCGCGGCGTGCCCGAAAAGAACGCCGTGGCCCACCGTGGCGGCTGGCTCAAGTCGGCCGACAACGCCTACGAAATCCGGGGCAAGACGCTGGGCATCGTCGGCTATGGCTCCATCGGCACGCAGCTGTCAGTGCTGGCGGAAGCGCTGGGAATGCAGGTGGCGTTTTACGACGTGGTGAACAAGCTGCCGCTGGGCAATGCGCGCCAGGTGGCCAAGCTGCACGACCTGTTGGCGCAAAGCGACATCGTCAGCCTGCATGTGCCCGAGTTGCCATCGACCGAGGGCATGATTGGTGCGGCCGAAATTGCGGCGATGAAGCCCGGCGGCATCCTCATCAACGCCGCACGCGGCACCGTGGTGGATATCGATGCCCTGGCCGACGCGCTCAAAGCCAAGAAGCTGCTGGGTGCGGCGATTGACGTGTTCCCGGTCGAGCCGCGCACCAACAAGGACGAGTTCCTGTCGCCCCTGCGCGGGCTGGACAATGTCATCCTCACTCCCCACATCGGCGGCTCCACCATGGAAGCGCAGGCCAACATCGGCACCGAGGTGGCCGAGAAGCTGGTGAAGTACAGCGACAACGGAACCAGCACCTCGTCCGTCAACTTCCCTGAAGTGGCGCTGCCCGCGCACGCTGGCAAGCACCGCCTGTTGCACATCCACCGTAACGTGCCGGGGGTGCTGTCGGAAATCAACCGCATTTTTTCCGACAACCAGATCAACGTGGCAGCCCAGTACCTGCAAACCAACGAGAAGATCGGCTACGTGGTGATCGATATCGACGCAGCCTCTTCCCCGCTGGCGCTGGACAAACTGGCCGGGGTCACAGGCACCCTGCGCAGCCGCGTGTTGTTCTGATCCTGGCGCGGGCTGCGCGGTCGGGCCGGTGCGTTGGGCCGCCCAAGGTTAAAATCCGCGCCGCACCCAAGGCACCGCAAGCGCAAATCGCCGGATTTGACCGGCTTTTGCAGCGCAGTGTCTTCATCCAGCCCCTCCAGGGCTGTCGCCCCACACGGCGATGGCTCGCATGCGCCACCTGGCCTTCAGGCCCAGGGCGCGCTGCAGGGGCGATTCACAAGGAATTTCCATGAGCCTCAAATGCGGCATCGTGGGCCTGCCCAACGTGGGCAAGTCCACCCTCTTCAACGCGCTGACCAAGGCTGGCATTGCCGCCGAGAACTACCCGTTCTGCACCATCGAGCCCAACACCGGCGTGGTGGAAGTGCCCGATCCGCGCCTGCAGCAGCTGGCCGAGATCATCCAGCCCGAGCGCATCGTCCCCGCCATCGTCGAGTTTGTGGACATCGCTGGCCTGGTGGCTGGCGCCAGCAAGGGCGAAGGCCTGGGCAACCAGTTCCTGGCCCACATCCGCGAAACCGACGCCATCGTCAATGTGGTGCGCTGCTTTGAAGACCCCAACGTGATCCACGTGGCTGGCCGTGTGGATCCGATCGCCGACATCGAAGTCATCCAGACCGAACTGTGCCTGGCCGACCTGGGCACCGTGGAAAAAGCGCTGAACCGCTACAGCAAGGCCGCCAAGTCGGGCAACGACAAGGAAGCCGCCAAGATCGTTTCGCTGCTCACGCCCATCCAGGCCGCGCTGAACGAAGGCAAGCCCGCCCGCACGGTGGAAGTGAGCAAGGAAGATGCTCCGTTGCTCAAGCAGTTCTGCCTCATCACCTCCAAGCCCGCCATGTTCGTGGGCAATGTGAGTGAAGACGGCTTTGAAAACAACCCGCTGCTCGATCGCCTGAAGGAATACGCCGCTGCGCAGAATGCGCCCGTGGTGGCCATTTGCGCAAAGATCGAGTCGGAAATGTCCGAAATGAGCGACGAAGACCGCGACATGTTCCTGGCTGAAATGGGCCAGGATGAGCCCGGCCTGAACCGCCTGATCCGCGCCGGCTTCAAGCTGCTGGGCCTGCAAACCTACTTCACCGCGGGCGTGAAGGAAGTGCGCGCCTGGACCATCCATGTGGGCGACACCGCTCCCCAAGCCGCAGGCGTGATCCACGGCGACTTCGAGCGCGGCTTCATCCGCGCCCAGACCATCGCGTTTGAAGACTTCATCCAATACAAGGGTGAACAAGGCGCAAAGGACGCGGGCAAGATGCGCGCCGAAGGCAAGGAATACGTGGTCAAGGACGGCGACGTGCTGAACTTCCTGTTCAACGTCTAAGCCACTGCGCGGCAGAGTTTCTGCCCCTTGGCGTCGATCCAGCCCCGCCATGGCGGGGCTTTTTTATGGGCGACCGGGTTGCAGGCCTGATTTGCACTTTTCAATTGAAATTGGGCTCTTCTAGCGAATAGTAGTGATGGAAATCGCCGCACGTCTGTAAACGACGATTTCGACGTACGACATTTATCGAGTGCATCACTAGCATTCGCTAGAAGAGCCTGAAATTGGGCGCTAGCGCTTATCTAGTAAGCGCAATGCGCTATTTAATTGATAGCAATCGATTGGGCTGCGATAGGTGTTGAGCCATCCACCGGCGGTCGGTTGGCGCAGCCGGGTTGACAGCCGCCGCACCACGCGCACACTGGGGGCATCTTGTTGCCTGGCTGCACGGCCTGCGGTCTTTTGCTCGTGTCAGACATTTCCAACCCCACCCATCTCGCTCCTTCCGACTCCTTTGCGCGGCAGCACGTTGCCAGGCCCACGCTGGAGGATGCCTACGCCGCTGCGCAACAACGCGTGCATCAACTGCAGTACCACCCGCAGGCCTGGGGCTATGCGGGCTGTGCGGTGGAGTGCATCGAAACGCACATCTCGTGGCTACTGCTGGTGGGTGGGCATGTGTACAAATTCAAGAAGCCTTTGGCGCTGGATTTTCTGGACTTCAGCACCGCCGCACTGCGCTTGGCCGCGTGCCAGGAAGAGCTGCGCATCAACCGCCGCACGGCCCCGCACATGTACCTGGACGTGGTGGGCGTGGAGGGTGACGGCAGCGATTCCCGGCCCTGGCGGGTGAAGCCCTGGGCGGCAGGGGATGCCGCAGGGGCGGAGCCCGCGGTGCTGATGCGCCGCTTTGACCAGCAGGCCTTGCTCAGCCGCAGGCTGGAGGCGGGATGCGTGGCAGACGAAGACATGGATGCCCTGGCCGAGCAGGTGGCCAGGCTGCACACGCAGGCAGCCGTGGCAGACATGGCGCAGCTGGGCGGGGCGCTGGTGGCGCCATCGCCCGAGCATGCTGCCACCGCACCGGTGCGTGAATGCCTGGCCGCTCTGGCTTTGGTGCTGTCCCAGGTGGCGCCGGGGCAGGTGGGTGACTTGGAGCGGCTGGAGCAATGGTGTGCCGCCCGGCAGCGTGCGTTGCAGGGCGTGTGGGCCCAGCGCTGGCGCGGTGGCCATGTGCGCGAGTGCCATGGCGACCTGCACCTGGCCAACATTGCGTGGCTTGACGGCCAACCGCAGTTGTTTGATGCGCTGGAGTTCAACCCCGATCTGCGCTGGATTGACTGCATGGCCGACCTGGCCTTTTTGGCCATGGACCTGCAAGCGCGTGGGCGGCTTGATCTGGCCTGGCGCTGCGTGAACCGGTGGCTGGAGCACACGGGCGATTACGAAGGCCTGCAGGTGCTGGGCTACTACCGTGTGTACCGCGCGCTGGTGCGGGCCCGTGTGGCGGGCTTGCAGTGGACGCAGCTGCAAGCGCAGCGCGTCGATAGCGCAGCACAGGCGGCCCATGCTGCGCTGATAGACGAGGCGCAGCGCACGCTGCAACGCTACCTGGCGCTGGCCGTGGAGCTGACCCAGCCAAACGCAGTGGTGCTGTGGCTGGCGTATGGCTTGTCGGGCTCGGGCAAAAGCACCCATTCGTTACCGCTGGTGGCTCAGCGTGGCGCGGTGCGCCTGCGGGCTGATGTAGAGCGCAAGCGTTTGTTCGGCCTGCGCGCGGGGCAGCGCAGTGACGGTATTGAAGGCGGCATCTACACCCCCCAGGCTTCGCGGCAGACCCACGAGCGGCTGGCGCAACTGGCCGTGCTGGTGCTGAAGGCGGGCTACCCGGTGCTGGTCGATGCCACCTTCTTGAACCCGGCCACGCGCACTCAGTTCATGGCACTGGCGCGGGCGTTGCAGGTGCCTTGCCGCATTCTGGCTTTTGAAGCGCCGCTGGCGGTGCTGCGCGAGCGCGTGCAGGCGCGCCAGCGCCTGGGCGAAGATGCGTCGGAAGCCGATGTGGCGGTGCTGGATTCGCAATGGGCCCACCTGCAGCCCTTGGCGCCCGATGAATTGGCGCTGACGGTGCATGTGGACACCACCCAGCCGGTGGACTGGGATGCATTGCTGCCCCGAAGCCGATGACCTGGGTGCGGGCCCTCAGCCGCCCAACTGCCCTGGCATGAAGTACAGCAGCACGCTCGTCATGACCAGGTAGCGAAAGAACTTGCCCACTGCCATGTAGGCTACGCAGGGCCAGAACGGCAGCTTGAGCCAGCCGGCCACGGCGCACAGCGGGTCACCCACACCGGGCAGCCAGCTCAGCAGGCAGGCGGCGGGGCCAAAGCGGCGCAACCAGCCCAGTGCGCGCACTTCGGTGGGGCTGCCCCGGGCGCGGTCCACGGCCTTGTGGGCGCCCAGGCCCATCCACCAGCTCACCGCACCGCCCAGGGTGTTGCCCACGGTGGCCACACCAATCGCAGGCCAGAAAAGATCTGGGTTGAGCTTGACGAGCCCGAACACCGCAGGCTCGGAGCCCAAAGGCAGCAGCGTGGCCGAGATGAACGAGACCACGAACACCGTGCTCAGCCCGAATTGCGGCAAGGCCAGCCAGTGAAGCAGCTGGTGCATCCAGATTTCCATAGCGTTGGAGTGTAGGGCTCTGCGCCCGCGTTTCTCGCTTTGGCGGCCTCGTCCTACAGCGGCGCGGGGCATACGCTTTGGGGGCGGTGGCCCGTCGCTCGGTACCTTCTCCTCATGCCCACCCTGGAAAGCAAAAACGAGGAGGAACCCATGCCCCACCGCCACACAACTTCGATATTTGCCGACACGGCCCGCCCATCGCGCCCCCGCTGGCAGCTCTGGCAGCACTGGCTCGTGGCCGGGTTGTTGGCAGCGGGGTTTGGTGGCCATGCAGCCGTTCACGCTGCCGATGCCGAGGGAGATGTGGATTGGCGGGGCCAGTCGGCAGGCAGTTGCCAGCAAGACCGCGCTGGTCAAGCCGCGTTATCGCGCATTGCGCAGCAGTTGCAGGCGCAAGGCATGGCCTTGAAGGCGCGCTGCCATGGGCCCAGCGGCGCCTGGCGGGTCGAGGTGACCGTGGTGGATGGCCTCAAAGCCAGCAAGGTGGTGCGTGGCCCCTTGGCCGATGGGCATGAGGTGGACATGGGCACACCGGCCGGTGTACCGCTGGCAGCGGCGTCGGTGGATGCGGGCGGCTTCTCGCCCGACGTGCAATTCAACCGCCAGTGGCTGCGCACGTTGATGGCGCAGCACCGCTTCAGCAATCTGCCCGATGCCTGGTGGCACTTTGCCCAGCAAGGCAGCAGCCCTGTGAGTGTGGCTGCCCGCTGAGGTGGGTGATTGCAGTACAAAATATAAACGGGTTGTGTGCAAAAACGGGTTGCGTGACCCCGCTGAGCAAGGGATGGATCCGCACTTGAATCGCGCGGTTGGATATTTCAGTTGCTGAAATTTTGAGCAGGTACAATCCTGCCTCCTTTTTCAGCACCCGCTGCCAACCTCCGTACCCCCCCCCATGCGCATAGGCCAGTTCTCTTTGGCGAACCGTCTGTTCGTCGCCCCCATGGCGGGCGTGACGGATCGACCCTTCCGCCAGCTGTGCAAGGCGCTGGGGGCGGGCTATGCGGTGAGCGAGATGGTGACCTCGCGCAAGGACTTGTGGAACAGCCTCAAGACCTCGCGCCGGGCCAACCACGAAGGAGAGCCGGGGCCCATTGCCGTGCAGATTGCCGGCACCGAGGCGCAGATGATGGCCGAGGCGGCGGTCTACAACGTAGAGCGCGGTGCGCAAATCATCGACATCAACATGGGCTGCCCGGCCAAGAAGGTGTGCAACAAGTGGGCGGGCTCCGCCCTGATGCAGGACGAAGCGCTGGCCGTGTCGATCGCCCAGGCGGTGGTCGAGGCCTGTGCGCCGTTCAACGTGCCCGTCACGCTGAAGATGCGCACTGGCTGGTGCCAGCAACATAAAAACGCTGTATCGCTAGCGCGCCAGTTTGAATCCATCGGCATCCAGATGCTCACAGTGCATGGCCGCACGCGGGAGCAGGGCTACAAGGGCCAGGCGGAGTACGACACCATTGCCGCCGTGAAAGCGGCGGTGAAGGTGCCCGTGGTGGCCAACGGGGACATCACCTCGCCCGAGAAGGCGCGCGATGTGCTGGCCTACACCGGGGCCGACGCCATCATGATCGGCCGCGCCGCCCAGGGCCGACCGTGGATCTTCCGCGAGATTGGCCACTTTCTGGACACTGGCGAGCACCTGGCCCCACCCCTGGTGGCCGAGGTGCGCCGCCTGCTGCTCGATCATTTGCAAGACCACTACAGCCTTTATGGCGAGCTGACCGGCGTGCGCAGCGCCCGCAAGCACATTGCGTGGTACCTGCGCGCCTTGCCGGGCGGCGAAGCCTTCAGGCAGCACATCAACACGATAGAAGACAGCGCTGCGCAGTGGCAGGCGGTGGCCGATTTTCTGGACGCCCTGGGCACCCAGATGGACCGCATGCCCGCCGCTACTGCCGCGCTTGCAGATACAGAAGAACAAGAGGGATTGCCTGCATGAGCAAACAACACATAGAAGAGTGCGTCCGCGAAAGCCTGCAAGGTTACTTCCGCGATCTGGGCGGTGAAACGCCCGACGGCATGTACGACATGCTGGTGCGCGTGGTCGAAAAGCCGCTGCTGGAAGTGGTGATGAGCCACGCTGACAACAACCAGTCCCGCGCGGCCGAATGGCTGGGCCTGAACCGCAACACCCTGCGCAAGAAGCTGGTCGAGCACAAGCTGCTCTGATGCTGCGACAGGTGTTTGCTACACAAAACATAGCTGCTAGCGCTTGGTAGACGTGCGCTAGAGCCCAATTTCACTTCAAACTTTACCTCCACCATGGCCATGAACGCACTTCTTTCCGTTTCCGACAAGACCGGCATTGTTGACTTTGCCAAAGCCCTGCACGCGCTGGGCATCAAGCTGCTGTCCACCGGCGGCACTGCGCAACTGCTGGCCAAGGAAGGCCTGCCCGTGACCGAGGTGGCCGAGGTCACCCAGTTCCCTGAAATGCTGGACGGCCGCGTCAAGACCCTGCACCCCAAGGTGCACGGCGGCCTGCTGGCCCGCCGCGAGTTGCCTGCCCACATGGCAGCCCTGAAGGAACATGGCATCGACACCATCGACCTGCTGGTGGTCAATCTGTATCCCTTTGAAGCCACCGTGGCCAAGGCGGGCTGCACGCTGGCCGACGCCATCGAGAACATCGACATTGGCGGCCCCGCCATGGTGCGCAGCGCCGCCAAGAACTGGAAAGACGTGGGCGTGATCACCGCTGCCGACCAGTACGACGCCGTGCTGGCCGAGCTGAAGGCGAACGGAAAGCTGAGCGACAAGCTGCGCTTTGCCCTGTCGGTCGCTGCGTTCAACCGCATCGCCCAGTACGACGGCGCCATCAGCGATTACCTCTCGTCCGTCACGTTCGAAGAAGAAAAGCTGTCGGAAACCTACGTGCCCACGCGCACCCAGTTCCCTGGTCAGAGCAACGGCATCTTCGCCAAGGTGCAAGACCTGCGCTACGGCGAAAACAGCCACCAGCAAGCCGCGCTGTACCGCGACCTGCACCCCGCGCCCGGCTCGCTGGTCACCGGCGTGCAATTGCAAGGCAAGGAACTCAGCTACAACAACATTGCCGACGCCGATGCCGCGTGGGAATGCGTGAAGAGCTTTGACGCCGCTGCCTGCGTCATCGTCAAGCACGCCAACCCCTGCGGCGTGGCCGTGGGGCTCGATGCCCTGAGCGCCTACAGCAAGGCCTTCCAGACCGACCCCACCAGCGCTTTCGGCGGCATCATCGCCTTCAACCGCGTGGTCGATGGCGCAGCCGCTGCCCAGGTCACCAAGCAGTTTGTGGAAGTGCTGATGGCCCCCGAGTTCACGCCCGAAGCGCTGGAAATTTTCAAGAGCAAGGCCAATGTGCGCCTGCTCAAGATCGCGCTGCCCTCGACATCTTCCGCACACGGAGGCAACACCGACTGGGAGCGTGGCCGCAACGCCATGGACGCCAAGCGCATCGGCTCGGGCCTGCTGTTGCAGACGGCAGACAACCACGAGCTGTCGCTGATTGACCTCAAGGTCGTGACGAAGAAGCAGCCCACGCTGGAAGAAATGGAAGACCTGCTGTTCGCCTGGAAGGTGGCCAAGTACGTCAAGAGCAACGCCATCGTCTTCTGCAAGGGCGGCATGACCATGGGTGTGGGCGCGGGCCAGATGAGCCGACTCGACTCCGCCCGCATCGCCAGCATCAAGGCCAGCCACGCCAACCTGTCGCTGCAAGGCACCGTGGTGGCGAGCGACGCCTTCTTCCCCTTCCGCGACGGCCTCGACGTGGTGGTGGATGCAGGCGCCACCTGCGTCATCCAACCTGGTGGCTCGATGCGCGACCAGGAAGTGATTGACGCCGCCAACGAGCGCGGCGTGGCCATGGTGTTCAGCGGCGTGCGCCACTTCCGCCATTGATCTGCGCGCCACAAGACATCTCTGGATTTGTAGATGCATCCAGACGATGACAACCCGCCACCCCGGCCGCGCTGGCTGGGGTGGGCACTGATCGCCTTCGGGCTGCTGGTGGCCCTGGGCATGCTCAACCTGGGCGTGCGCATGGTGCTCTCGGCCAAGCCCGCGCAGGCCGACGCACCGCAGCAGCCCACCTCTACAGCCCCTGTGGCTGGGGTTGCCGAAGTACCCCAAACCTCATCCCTGGCCGGACAGGCCCTGGTACAAGCCGGCGACTGCCTGCGATGCCACGGCATGGACCGGCGCTACGTGGGCCCGTCTTTCCGCCAGATTGCTGACCGTTACCGCGAACAGCCCGATGCCGCCAACTACCTGGCCCGCAAGATCCGCGAAGGCAGTGTGGGTGTGTGGGGGCGTACCGTGATGCCACGCCATCCCCAGGTCAATGAAGCGCAATCTTCAGACATGGCGCGGTGGTTGCTGAGCCTGCCGCCTGCGCAGGCAGCGGCTCCGCAGTAGCGCCCCCGGATTTGGTGAATGCCCTTGCCTGTGAGCGGCGCAGGAATGGTGGAGGTGCAAGTGGGCCGTCGGCGCCCCGCGTTTGTTGGCCACAGTGTGAGGGGGTAGCGCTCTTGGCGATATCCATCGCTCGTTGTGCCAACTTTGCTTGACCGCGGGGGTTTTCGCCTCTCTTGGCCGTGCGGCAGAGTGCGGCCACAAGAAGTCATGCTCAGTGGACGGTATCGTCACCGCCCTTTTAAAAATATTCATAAACCTCTTGCACAGAAGGTCTAGGCACCCTACATTAGGTCTGTTGCAGCAGCTTTTGCTTACTCGCGCTGCAAGCAGGTTCGATCTGGGCAGCGGTACCCCAAAACCGCACACCTCCACTGCACACCACTTCACTGTGGGCTCTTCGGTGGTCTGACTTTTCCCTAGGACGTGTTGAGAATCAGCGAGAGTTGATAACCCCAGCTGCGAGATAGATCATCGCTGCGAAGCTGCTATCCGTCTTGTCGCTGCGCATTGCGATACGTTTGAACTCCTTGAGCTTGCAAAAGAAGTTCTCGATCAAGTGGCGCCATTTGTAGACCTCCAGGTCAATCTCCAGTGGCGCTCTCCTGCGGGGCATCTGTGAGATCACCACCTGCGCCCCGCGCTTACCCAACTCCTGGATCAGCCAATTCACATCGAAGGCCTTGTCGGCAAGCAAGGCATCAAAGCGCACATCGGCAATCAGCTCTCTGACCCCTTTGGTGTCGTGGCGCTGCCCTGGCATCAAGACGAACTTCACCAGATTGCCCAATGCATCCGTCAGCGCCAGTATCTTCGTGGTCATGCCGCCCCTCGAGTGGCCTATGGCCTGGCCCGAAGTCCCCCTTTTGCCCCCTGGCCGTGCCGATGCACTTTCACAATCGTGGCATCCACCATCGCATATTCCATGTCCGGCTGCTCGCTCACTGCATCGAACAGACGTTGGAACACATCGGCCTTAACCCAGTCTCTAAAGCGTTTGAACACCGTGTTCCA
>NZ_JAEFCH010000024.1:0-58974 GCF_016406015.1 Acidovorax sp. IB03
TCCACTGTGGCACTTTCGATGCCGTTTAGGGTGGGGGCGTCCATCCCATTGGTTCTAAACCGCCTCAGCCCGCCTTGCGCGCCGCCTGGTACAGGCCCTGCACCTTGGGCACGTTTTGCTGCAACTCGCGGATGCGGTCGGGCCCCGAGGGGTGGGTGGACAAAAACGCGAGTCCCGCCTGCTGGCTGCCCGAGGCCTTGCCCATCTTCTGCCACAGGCTCACCGAAGCATCGGGCTGGTAGCCTGCACGGGCGGCCAGTTCCAGCCCCACCAGGTCGGCATCGGTTTCATCGGATCGGCTGAACTTGAGCGTGAGCAGCTGCGCGCCCAGGCTGGCCGCCGCGTTGCCCAGGTCGCCCAAACCCAGCAGCTGTGCGCCCAAGCGCACGCCCAGGTTGGTGGCCTGCGTTTTGGCCAGCCGTTCGCGGGCATGCTCGCGCAGGGCGTGGGCCATTTCGTGGCCCATGATCATGGCGGCTTCGTCGTCGGTGAGCTTCAGTTTGTCGAGGATGCCGGTGTAGAAGGCGATCTTGCCGCCGGGCATGCAAAAGGCGTTGATCTGCTGGCTACCAATCAGGTTCACCTCCCAGCGCCACTGGCCAGCGCGCTCGTTCCAGGGGGCGGTGAACGGGATGAGCCGCTTGGCAATGGCGTGCAGGCGCTGTAGCTGCGGGTGCTCGGGTGGCGCCAGGGCGCGCTGGGCGCGGGCCTGGTCCAGCATCTGCTGGTATTGCTGAGCGGCCGAGCGCTCCAGTGTCTCGGCAGGCACCAGCTTGCGCAGGGGCGAGGCCGAACCCACCTCCACCTGGGCCAGCGCGGGCGCTACAGCGGCGCTGCCAGCCGCCAGCAAAAAGCCACGGCGCGCGGACCATGGCGATGAAGGCGCAACAGAAGGAGGGGGGCACAAAAAGCACATGCAGGAATAATAGACAAAAACCCGCATTCACCATGTCAGACGCGTCCCACCCAGCCTCCCCTTCGGCCTCCACCCCGCCTCCTGTCACCCCCCGCCCCAGCTGGCTGCAAACGCTGCGCGTGTACCTGGAGCCCGCCAGCCTGCGCATGCTGGCGCTGGGGTTTTCTGCGGGGCTGCCCTTGCTGCTGGTGCTGGGCACGCTGAGCTTTCGCCTGCGCGAGGCGGGTATTGACCGCAGCACTATTGGCTACCTGAGCTGGGTGGGCCTGGCCTATGGCTTCAAGTGGGTGTGGGCGCCGCTGGTGGACCGGCTGCCGATTCCGCTGCTCACGCGCTGGCTGGGGCGGCGGCGCAGCTGGCTGCTGCTGTCGCAGTGCCTGGTGGTGGCCGGGCTGGTGGGCATGGCCGTGAGTGACCCGCGCGACGCGCTGGGCCCCATCGTGTGGTGCGCGCTGGCGGTGGCCTTTGGCTCGGCCACGCAAGACATTGCGCTCGATGCGTTTCGCATCGAATCAGCCGACGCGAATCACCAGGCCGCACTGGCCGCGTCGTACCAGACAGGCTACCGGCTGGCCATGATCTGGGCGGGTGCCGGGGTGCTGTGGATTGCCGACCGCTCGGAAGTGCTGCCCGCGCTGGGCCAGGCCGCCAGCTACCAGAACGCCGCCTGGATGATGGCCTACTTGGTGATGGCCGTGTCGATGGTGGTGGGCATGGTGACGGTGCTGTTTTCGAACGAGCCCGCCCAGGTGCAACTGCCCCCGGCCAAGAACCTGGCCGTGTGGCTGAAAGGTGCGGTGGTGGAGCCGTTTACCGACTTTCTGCGCCGCTACGGCTGGCACGCCGCGCTCATCCTGGCGCTGATTGCCGTGTACCGCATCAGCGATGTGGTGATGGGCATCATGGCCAACCCGTTTTATGTGGACATGGGCTACACCAAGGCTGAGGTGGCCACCGTCACCAAGATCTACGGCGTGGTGATGACGCTGCTGGGCGCGTTTGTGGGCGGGGTGCTGTCGATGCGCTTTGGCGTGATGCGCATCCTGATGCTGGGCGCGCTGCTGAGCGCGGGCAGCAACCTGCTGTTTGCCTGGCTGGCCGGGCACGGGCACGACGTGACGGCGCTGATCGCCGTGGTGTCGGCCGACAACCTGGCCGGGGGCGTGGCGTCGGCCGCGTTCATTGCCTACCTCTCCAGCCTGACAAACGTGAGCTATTCGGCCACGCAGTACGCGCTGTTCAGCTCCATGATGCTGCTGCTGCCCAAGTTTGTGGCCGGTTTTTCGGGCGACTACGTGAATGCCTTTGGCTACGCGCAGTTCTTTACCTCCACCGCCTTGCTGGGCGTGCCGGTGCTGCTGCTGGTGTGGCTGGCATCCAAGGTCAAAACAGCCTCTAGCGCTTGATATACAAGCGCAAGCAGCTATATTTTGTATAGCAATTATCACAACACCAGAGCCCGGCTTTTACGGCAGCTTTACACAAGCGACAAGCGCACTGCACGCCCCCAGGGCACGATCGGGCGAACTGGCACCCCACCGCACCTACTAGACACCACACCATGAGCTCGCAACTGCTGATGATCGAAGACGACACCCGCCTCGCAGAGATGGTGGGTGAATACCTGGGCCAGTCGGGCCTGCATGTGACCCACCGGGCCGATGGCAAAAGCGGCCTCGCCCAGTTGCAGGGCCCCGAGGCTGGCCCCCTGCCCGACCTGGTCATCCTGGACCTGATGCTGCCCGACATGGACGGCCTGGAGGTGTGCCGCCGCATCCGCTCGCTGCAAGGCCCCGCAGCGCAGGTGCCGGTGCTGATGCTCACCGCCAAGGGCGATCCCATGGATCGCATCATCGGCCTGGAGCTGGGCGCTGACGACTACCTGCCCAAGCCGTTTGAACCGCGCGAGCTGCTGGCGCGCATCCGCGCCATCCTGCGCCGGCGCACGGATGGCGGCACCCCCGCCGCCACGCCCGCGCTGCGCTTTGGCTCGCTGGAGATTGACCGCGACGCCCGCACCGTCACCGTGGGCGGGCAGGTGGCCGACCTCACCTCGTACCAGTTCGACCTGCTGGTCACGCTGGCCGAGCGCGCGGGCCGCGTGCTGACGCGCGACCAGATCATGGAGGCCGTGCGCGGCCGCGAGCTGGATGCGTTTGACCGCTCCATCGACGTGCACATGGGCCGCATTCGCGCCGCCATCGAGGCAGATGCCAAGAACCCGCGCCGCATCCTCACCGTGCGTGGTGTGGGCTATGTGTTTGCCAAACAGCAAGACTGAGCCGTGAAACTCTCCAACCCCTTCGCCCGGCGCCTGTCCCTGCGCATCTGGCTGACCGTGGTGGTCGGCATGGCGGTGCTGACGCTGGCCGTGGGCTGGGCCTGGCGTGTGGCGGTGGAGGAAAACAGCCTGAACCAGCCCACCGCGCCCGGGCGCGAGATGGTGCTGCGCGGCCCCGACGGCCAGGCCGTGGTGCGCGGCTATGCGCTGCGCGAACCGGGGCCGCCGGGCGAAGGCATCAACTTTCGCATCCAGACCGACACGGGCGAAAAGTACACCATGGAGCTGGGGCCCAAGCCCCCGCGCGAAGACCGTCGGGAAGAGCGCCGCGGCGAGCGCCGGGGCCACGGCATGCAGCCGCCCGGAGGCCCTCCCGGTGGCGGGCCCGACCGCACCGTAGCCTTCTGGCTGCGCCCGCCCTTTGGCTTTGTGTGGATGCTGGGCATCATGGGCGTGGCGGTCGCCCTGGGCGTGTACCCTGTCATCCGGCGGCTGACGCTGCGGCTGGAAGCGCTGCAGCGCAGCGTGAAGAAGTTTGGCGAAGGCGACCTGTCGGTGCGCGTGCCCGACACCGGGCAGGACGAAGTGGCCGACCTGGCACGCCAGTTCAACGCGTCGGCCGAGCGGATCGAAACGCTGGTGAAGTCACACAAGTCCCTGCTGGCCAATGCCTCGCACGAGCTGCGCTCGCCCCTCACCCGCATCCGCATGGGGCTGGAGCTGATGGGTGGGCAGACGCCCTCGCCCACCTTCCGCGCTGAAATCCTGCGCAACATTGCCGAGCTGGACCAGCTGGTGGATGAAATCCTGCTGGCCAGCCGCCTGGACGCCCGCGAGGCCGATGTGGGCACCGTGGAAGACGTGGATCTGATCGGCCTGGCCGCCGAAGAATGCGCCCGCGTGGACGCGGACCTGGACGTGAGCGCCGTGCCCGAAGGGCTGGAAGTGCGCGGCATCTCCAAACTGCTGCGCCGCGCCATTCGCAACCTGCTGGAAAACGCGCGCCGCTACAGCACGGGCAAAATCACCGTGCAGGTGCTGCGCAGCGGCGCCCTGGCTGAAGTGCGCGTGTGCGACCGCGGTCCGGGCGTGCCGCTGGACCAGCGCGAGCGCATCTTTGAGCCCTTTTACCGCCTGCCCGGCGCCAGCGAACGCTCGGGCGGCGTGGGCCTGGGGCTGGCGCTGGTGCGGTCCATCGCCGGGCGACACAACGGCAGCGTGCATTGCGAGGACCACGCCGGTGGCGGTGCCTGCTTTGTGCTGCGCCTGCCATTGGCGCTGACGAAATAAAGCCCGCCCCACAAACTCAACGGGGCCGCAAAGGCCAACGCCACACCATCACCGCGTACAGCGCCGCTCCCAGCACCAGGGCCGCCGCAGCCGCCACCAGCCCCTGGGTGAAGCCCTGGCTGGGCGTGGCGGCGCGGTGCAGCGTCCAGGCCACCATGGGGGGGCCGATGATCTGGCCCAGACCGTAAGCGGCGGTGAGCAGCCCGGTGAAGCTGTCCTCCGCCGAAGGCCACACCCGGCGCGCCTCTTGCAAGCCAAAGAACGTGATGGCGGTGAATGGCAGGCCCAGCAACCAGCTGCCCAGCGCAAACCCTGCCACGCCGGGCCACACCAGGCTCAGACCAATCGCAGCGGCCTGCAGCAGATAGGCCACCAGCAGCAGCCAACGCCGGTCCCACGCCACCGGCGCGCGGGTGGACAGGGCGGCCCCCATGGCCACGCCCATGCCAAACAGAGGCCAGAACAAGTCGGGCCACACCGAGCCAGCAGGCAAGGCAGCACGCGCAATCACCGGCAAAAACGTGGCGGTGACGATGTAGCCCAGCCCCGCCAAACCATAGGCCAGCGTGAGCACGCCGCGCGCTGCGGGCCCCAGGCCGGGGGGGTTGGCTACGGGTGCGGAGCTGGCTGCAGCAGCCGCCTGCGGCAACCCCTGCACCACCGGCCACACCAGCGCACACAGCGCCACGCACAGCAGGCCAAACACCGCCCAGCCCGCCGCAGCAGGCCAATGCCAGGCCACCATGGCGCTGGCCGACAAGCCCGTGAGCGCAATGCCCAGGCCCGGCCCGCTGAAAATCAGCCCGCCCAGCGCGGGCTGCCCCAGCGCCACCAGGCGCAACATGCACCAGGCGGCAATATTGAGCAGCACCACCGCACTGGCCACCCCGGCACCGAACCGCAATGCCGCCCAGGCCCATGGCAAGGGCAACGCCATGGCCAGCGTGAGCAGCACCGTGGCCGCCAGCCCCCAGCGGGCCAGGCGTGCCGGGTGCCAGCGCTGGCGTGCTTTGGGCGCTACCCAGGGCAGCGCCATGCAAGCCAAAGCCCCCAGCAGGTAGCCCACATAGTTGGCCGTGGCCAGCCAGCTGCCGTCCACCAGGGTGATCACGCCATCGCTCAGCATCATGGGCAGCAGCGGCGTGAAGGCAAACCGGCCAATGCCCATGGCCGCCGCCAACGCGGCCATGCCCGCCAGGGCGACCACGTAGGGGCGGTCAGACAGGGCGCGTGGGGCCGGAGGCGGGGAGGGGTTCGGCATGAAAAAGAGCTCCACGAAGGCAGAGGGAATGCGGGATGTCTCGCTTATTATTCTCCAAAGAGATATATTTTTAGAAAACCATCTTTCAAAAAGAACGTTTGGATGGATTTCACCGCACTCGAAATCTTCAAAGCCGTGGCGGCCGAAGGCAGCGTGACCCGCGCGGCAGAGCAATTGGGCCGCGTGCAGTCCAACGTGACCACGCGGATTCAGCAGCTGGAAGAGCAGCTGGGCACGCCGCTGTTCTTGCGCCAAGGGCGGCGCATGGTGCTCACACCGGCCGGCGAATCCCTGCGCGGCTACGCCGACCGCCTGCTGGCCCTGGCCGAAGAGGCCCGCCAGGCCGTGCGCCCGCAGCAGCCGGGTGGGCGCCTGCGCCTGGGCGCCATGGAAAGCACGGCCGCTGCGCGCCTGCCCCAGCCCCTGGCGCTACTGCATGCCCGGTGGCCCGACGTGGTGCTGGACTTGTCCACCGGACCCTCCCGACAACTGGTGGAGCAAGTCGCCGCCCACACGCTTGATGCCGCCCTGGTCGCCTGGCCACCACCTGGGCTGGAAACCGATACGCCGGTGGAACGCACCCCGGTGTTTCAAGAATCGCTGCTGCTGGCCCTGCCCGCGCACCACCCACCGGTGCAAAGCCCCGCCGATTTGCAACTGCACACACTGGCCGCCTTCACACGCGGCTGCACCTACCGCCATATCGGCGAAGCATGGATGCAAGGCGCCCGCGGCACAGCGCCCCACGTGCTGGAGCTGGCGTCGTACCACGCCATCATCGCCTGCGTGGCGGCGGGGCGCTGCGCGGGTGTGGTTCCCCAGGCCTTGTGGGACTTGATGCGCGAGCCCCCGGCCCTGCGCCTCGTGCCCCTGCAGAGCTGCGACACGGTGCTGGTGCGCCGCCGCGGCTACCAGTCGCCCGCGCTGGATGCGCTGCTGGCCGCACTGCAAGGCACACAACAGCCCTCTTCCGCCTGGATTTCATCGCCCTGATCCCGCCTCTACCCTTCAAAAGAGCCTGCCCATGACCTCTTCACTTCTCCAGCGCCTTGGCATTGCATTGCCCATCATCCAGGGCCCCATGACGGGCTCGGACACCCCCGCCCTGGCTGCTGCCGTGTCGGCCGCAGGTGGGCTGGGCATGCTGGGCTGCGGCATGCGCTCGCCCGCCGCCATGGCCGAGGCCGCTGCCGCCGTGCGCCAGCAAACCGACCGGCCCTTTGGCATGAACCTGTTTGTGCAAGCCACGCCCAACCCCGACGAGGCCACCGTGCAAGCGGCGATGGAACGCCTGGCGCCGCTGTACGCCGAGCTGGGCCTGCAGCCCCAGCGCCCCACGCAATGGTGCGAAGACTTTGCCGCCCAGTTCGAGGTGCTGGTGGCCCTGCGCCCGGCGGTGGCAAGCTTCACCTTCGGCATCTTGGACACCGCCCAGGTGGCCCGCCTGCATGCGGTCGGCTGCCTGGTCGTGGGCACGGCCACCACTGTGGCCGAAGCGCGCGCCTGGGCCCAAGTGGGGGCCGATGTCGTGTGCGCCAGCGGCACCGAAGCTGGGGGCCACCGGGGCACGTTCCTGGGCGATTTCACGGCAAGCCAGGTAGGCACCCTGGCGCTGGTGCCGCAGTGCGTGGACGCCGTAGACATCCCGGTGATTGCCGCGGGCGGCATCATGGACGGCCGGGGCATTGCAGCTGCACAGGCGCTGGGCGCGCAGGCCGTGCAGATGGGCACGGCCTTTCTGGCGTGCCCGGAATCCGGCATCGGTACCGCGTACCGGCAGGCCCTGGCCCAGGCCCAAGACACCGACACGCGGCTCACCCGCGTTTTCTCGGGCCGCCCGGCGCGCGGCATTGTCAACGCGATGATGGAGGCCCTGGCCGCCGAGGAAGACCGCGTGCCCGCCTACCCCGTGCAAAACGCGCTGACAGGCGCCCTCCGCCGCGCGGCGGCTGCGCAGGGGCGCACCAGCCACCTATCGCTGTGGGCAGGGCAAGGGGTGGGGGCCGTGCGGGCCCTGCCAGCAGGTGAGCTGGTGGCGGTGCTGGCCGATGAGTGGCGTGCAGCCTGCGGGCGCCTGGCTGCGGCGGCGTAACCGTCGGACTAGGAGGGGCGGCTCCCTACAATCGGGCCGCACCGCCAGCCCTCCATGCCCCACATCATTGCCAACCCCTTCACGCTGACAGAGTTCCTGCTCGACAGCCTGCCCCCCGAAGAGCGCGCGGGCGTCCTGGTCCACCCCAAACGCATCAAAGGGGTCGGGTACTCGCTGCTGAAGGCGCTGGACGCCTGGTGCCCGTTTCGCCTGCCGGGGTTTCGACCCTTCCCTGCCGCATACCTGCGGGCACTGGAAGCCATTCCGGCGCAGGCGCCGGTGCTGATCTTCGGCATCGAGAACATCAAGGACCTGCGCATCCTGCGCAAATACTTGCGTACGCGGCGCATTGCGCTGTTCACCTGGAACCCGGTGATTGACTACCAGCAGAACCACCAGGTGCGGCAGCTGCACATACAGCAGCTCAAGGGGCTGGGGTTCCACATTTTTACGTTCGACCCCGGCGACGCACAGCGGTACGGCCTCACGCTCACGCAGCAGGTGTACCGCTCGGTGGAATCTTTTCGCCAGGAGGTCCCGGCCGAATGGGACATTTACTTTCTGGGGCAGGACAAGAACCGCTTCGATACGCTGCGCGCCTTGGCGCTGCAGTGGCAGCCGCTGGGTTTGCGCACCTGCATTCGCATGGTGCCCGAACCCGGCAGAAGCTACCCCGCCACGCCCGGCGTGGAAGTGCTGCCCCGCAGCATTGGCTACACCGACAACATCGACACGATCAACCGCTCACGCTGCCTGCTGGAAATCACCCAGGCCAACCAGAGCGGCCTGACCGTACGGTGCCTGGAAGCCCTGTTCTTCCACAAGAAGCTCATCACCAACAACACCAGCGTGTGTGCCCTGCCGTTCTACAGCCCAGAGCGCTTCTTCGTGCTGGGCAAGGATGACAATGCCCGGCTGCCCGCCTTCCTGAATGCGCCACTGCCCGCGCTGCCGCCGGGGGCGCTGGACCCATACGACTTTGCGAACTGGGTGCGGCAGTTTGACGACTTGTCCGAAGGCTGACGCTCACTGCTCAGTTGCTGCCTGAATCGCGTCCCTGACCTTTTACATACCCATGCCACCTAAATCCCGCGATATCTTGGCTTTGGCCATCACGTCACTGTTTTTCTTTTTCCCGATCAGTTTGGCAATGGCGAGCACTTTGATGGCGGTGATCACGGTGCTATGGCTGGCGACTGGAAGGTTCCGGGAGCGCTGGATTTTCGTGAGGGATAACCCCCTGACCTGGGCAGCGATGGCACTTTATGGACTCGTGATACTCGGGTCACTGTACTCGCCCGCCAACTGGCAAGACATCAGTCCACATCTGACTAAATACATCAAACTGCCATTCGCCATTTTGTTGATGTCTGCCATCACAACCGAGCGACTACAGCAGCGCTGTATGAATGCATTTGTTTTGGCGATGAGTTTTGTGCTGGCGTCCACGTGGCTCAATGTTTGGTGGGACCTTCCTTGGTCCAAAACACAAAATCAAGGATGGAATGTAAGCCACCATGTGTTTGGCGACTACATCACTCAAAACATCATGATGGCCTTTCTAGTGCTGATAGCCCTATATCGGATGCTCAGTACGCCCATGTCTTGGCGCAAAGGTGCTTGGGCCGCAATGGCAGCATTGGCCAGCGTGAGCATCACTCACCTTTCCGAGGGGCGAACGGGATACGTATTACTGTGCGTAGTTTTCGCAGTGTTCGCAGCAACCACGCTGAGAGGAAGCAAGCTGTGGATTGCCGCAACGTTGGGCACGGGGCTTGTGGTGGGGGTGCTGGCCAGTTCAGGTTTGGTGCGCGAGAGATTCATACTTGCCTACGAAGAAGTGCAGGGAATAGATCAGGAAAAGTACACATCTATCGGTAACAGGGTCTACCTATACAAAATCACTCCGCTACTTATCGCTGAAAAACCCATACTAGGCCACGGGACCGGGGCCTATCACTCAGAGATTTGCCGTTTTGTGGATATCCCGGAGGGATGCCATGGCTGGATTCATTGGCATCCTCACAACCAATTTCTGTACTTCGCTGCAGACCATGGTCTACTCGGATTGGCGGTTTATCTTTTCATGCTGGCAAGCATGGTTTGGCTGGCACGTAAAGCTGAAAACGACGAAGCCAGGGTTCTGTT
The DNA here is from genome assembly GCF_016406015.1 of Acidovorax sp. IB03. NCBI lineage: Bacteria > Pseudomonadati > Pseudomonadota > Betaproteobacteria > Burkholderiales > Comamonadaceae > Acidovorax > Acidovorax sp. IB03. The sequence continues at coordinate 9,989 of NZ_JAEFCH010000024.1, forward strand.
GATAGGGTTGGCAGCGCTGCTTGCAGCAGACAGCATGACCAATTCCCCGCTGTGGAGTGCGAGAGAAAGTCACTTTTTCGTGTACATGATGGCACTACTCGCGGCCAGGGCCACTTTGCGCAGGCAATCAGCACATGAATCATCCACACCAGTTCAAGACCCATCAAAACCAACCCAACACCAGAGCTGATTGCACAGGGTGAATCACAATTCACACAGACAATTCAATGCCAATGACCATCCTGCCAACACCCACCGTTCACACCATGTACTGGGACAACATTCCCAGTGTCATCCTGCAAAAACAGCGCGAGGTTTTTGCCGCCCTGGACGTGCCGCTGCAGCAGGAATCCGCGCACCGAATCCCCCACGGCACCTGGATGAATGGCGTGGTGGAGCGCATGGACTCGGACGATATCGTCATCTTCTGTGACATCGACGCCTTCCCGCTCAAGCGCTCGGCGTACGACATGGCGGTGGCGCACGCCGAGCGCGGCGCCATCTTTGGCCTCTCGCAGTTTTCCAACCACAAGAAGACCACGCACACCTACGCCGGCCCCATGTTCATGGCGTTTCGCAAGCGGGTGTGGGAACAACTGGGCCGGCCAGACCTGAAATCTTCTTCCGCCTATGACGCGGCCGAGGGCATGTCAGCCCTGGCGCGCGAGCAAGGAGTGCCTCTGGTGCTGCACAAGCCCACGTCCACGCTGATTTCCAAATTTGCGCTGGGTAACGAGGGTGTGTTCGGCATTGGCACCTTTTATGGCGACAACGACTTCTTCCACCTGTTCGAGTCGCGCGAGCCCGCGTACGAGCAACTGCTGGTGGCGGTGGCCGATGACGCCATCGCCCAGCGCCCGTTGCAGTTTGCCCAGTACCTGGAAGCAGCCATTGCGCTGCAACAAGGCACGCCGCTGGTCAAGAAGAAGCGCCGCTGGTGGCGCCGCCTGCTGGGTTGAGCGCGCCTATGAGACTGCCCATCGTCTTCATCAACCTCGACCGCGATGCCGAGCGCCGCACCCGGCTGCTGGCCGAGCTGCAGCAGATCGACATGCCCAGCGAGCGCTTTCCTGCCGTGTGGTGGGCCGATGTGCCGCCAGAGCAGGCCAGCCGCTGGTACAGCGACGACCTGAACGCGCGCCAGTACTACAAGCCGCTGCGCAACGGCGAAAAGGGCTGCTACGCCAGCCACATTGGCGCATGGCACCAACTGCTGGCCAGCGATGCGCCCGCGCTGGTGGTGCTGGAAGACGATGTGCGCCTGACACCCCAGTTTGCCGACGTGGTGAAGGCCATCGCCGCACTGCAAGAGCCCTGGGACATGGTGAAACTGCTGGGCCGCGACCGGGAAAAGGTGCGCTCGCAGCGTCCCCTGGTGCCCGGCACCGCACTGGTGGATTACAGCCGCGTGCCCAGCATGACGGCGGGCTATGTGGTCAGCCGCGCCGGGGCCGCCAAGTTGCTGGCGCACCGCCAGCCTTTTGGCAGGCCGATTGATGTGGATCTGCGCTTCTGGTGGGAATGCGATCAGCTGCGCATTCTGGGCGTATCGCCCTCGGCCATTGCGCTGGACGACACCAGCGAGGTCAGCAGCATCTGGGACACCCGCGACACGCTCACCCCCGGCCAGCGCTGGCGCAAGTTCACGATGAAGCTGGCACTGACGCTGGGCAATGCGTGGCACCGCCGCCGCTTGCCCAAACTCTGATCAGGGAGAACCGTGGGTATGCACGCGCTCCAGCAATTGCTGGTAGCGGGTGTGCATCCTGGCCAGGCTGTACTCCTGCACCGCCTGCGCCCGCGCTGCCTGGCCCAGGCTTGCGGCACGGGCAGGGTCTGCCAGCAGGCCCGCCAGCGCTTGCGCCAAGGCTGGCGCATCGCCTTCGGGCACCAGCAGCCCCGTCTTGCCGGGTTGCATCACGCCGCGCACGCCCACCACGTCAGACGCCACGCAGGCGCAGCCTGCGGCCATGCCCTCGACCAGCGCCAGGGGCATGCCTTCGTAGTGGGTGGACAGCACAAAAATCTGGTGGCTCATCAGGCGCTGGGGCAGGTCTGACACCGGCCCCAGAAAATGCACCTGATCGGCCACCCCGCGCTGCTCGGCCAGCGCTTGCATGCGCTTTTGAAGACTCGCCTTGCCGCCGCCTGCCAGATACACCGGCGCAGTCACGCCCTGGGCCTTGAGCAAGGCTGTGGCTTCAATCAGCGTGGCGTGGTCTTTCTGGCGCGCAAAGCGCGCTGCCATGATGATGCCGGGCGCGCGCTGGACAAAAGGCAGCAAGGCGGTTTCGGGGAAACGTTCCAGGTCAATACCGTTGGGAATGGCCACGCAGCGCTCGGCCGGAAACCCACGCGCCACCAGTTGCTCGCGCACGCCTTCCGACACGCCCACGGTGGCCGCCGTGCGGTCGGCCAGCCACAGCGCCTGCTTCAGGCGCCACCGTGTGTAGCGCTCGCGGGAGTTGTGCTCCACATGCACCAGCCGGGGTACCTGGGCCAGCAGCCCGGCGTAGCGGCCCCACAGGTGCTCGCTGTAGCCATGGGCCACCAGAATGTCGGGGCGCCATTCCAGCGCCAGCGCCCGCAATGCCCACACGGTGGCAGCATGGGCCCAGCCGGGCACCACCCGCACGTCCAGGCCCTGGGCGCGAAGGGCTTCCACCTTGGCGGGCAGCGTAGTGCGGCGCTTGCGGCGCAGCACCAGCACCACGTCCATTCCCGCGCTGCGTGCCGCCAGGCACAGGTCTACCGCCACCTGGGTGGCGCCGGAGAACCCGCCGGTGACGAAGTGCATCACCCGCATGGCACCCCCGGCAGCACGCTGGGCAAGCCCAAGCTCAGTGCCCCGCGCGAACCACTTCGCCCGCCTTCAGGCGGTACACGGTGCCGCAGTAAGGGCACTTGCCTTCGCCGGTGTGGGCCACATCCAGGTACACCTTGGGATGGCTGTTCCACAGCTTCATGCCGGCCTTGGGATTGGGGCAGAACACGGCCCCTTGGGCGTTCAGGTCCTTGGCCAGAACTTCTACAACTGCTTGGGACATGATCAAACCTTGGTGAGCCAGTGGGCGTATTGGGGATTGCGGCCGTTGACGATGTCAAAGAACGCGGTCTGGATTTTTTCGGTGATGGGGCCACGGCTGCCCACGTAGTCGCCCTTGCCCAGCTCGATGCGATCCAGCTCGCGGATGGGGGTGACTTCGGCCGCCGTGCCGGTGAAAAAGGCTTCGTCGGCGATGTACACCTCGTCGCGCGTGATGCGCTTTTGCACGATCTCCAGACCCAGGTCCTTGGCGATGTGGAAGATGGTGTTGCGGGTGATGCCGTTGAGAGCGCCAGCCGACAGATCGGGCGTGTAGATCACGCCGTTCTTGACCACAAAGATGTTCTCGCCCGCGCCTTCGGACACGAAGCCGGAGCTGTCCAGCAGCAGCGCTTCGTCGTAGCCCTCGTCGGTGGCTTCCATGTTGGCCAGGATGGAGTTGGTGTAGTTGCTCACCGCCTTGGCCTGCGTCATGGTGATGTTGACGTGGTGGCGCGTGTAGCTGCTGGTCTTGACGCGGATACCGCGCTTCATGCCCTCTTCGCCCAGGTAAGCACCCCAGGCCCAGGCGGCCACCATCAGGTGGATGGTGTTGCCCTTGGGGCTGACGCCCAGCTTCTTGTCGCCTACCCAGGTCAGGGGGCGGATGTAGCCGGATTCGAGCTTGTTCTCGCGGATCACGGCCTTTTGCGCCTCGTTGACCTCTTCCTGGCTGAACGGGATCTTCATGCGCAGGATCTTCGCGCTGTTGAACAGGCGCTCAGTGTGCTCCTGCAAACGGAAGATCGCCGGGCCGTTGACGGTGTTGTAGGCACGCACGCCTTCAAAAGCGCCGCAGCCGTAGTGCAGCGTATGGGTCAGCACATGGATCTTGGCATCGCGCCAATCGACCATCTGGCCGTCCATCCAGATTTTGCCGTCGCGATCGGCCATCGAGGGAACTACGGGGCTCATGATTGTCCTTTGGGGTTGCTGTGGGTTGGCAAGCCCCGGATTTTACGAGGCTGCCGGGCTGGCGCGGGGCCGCCGCGCCAGATGGCGGGGCGGCTTACTCGGCCTCAGCCTCGGCCTGCGGGCGTTCCAGCGTCCACTTCTGCAAGCGGCCGTTCGCAAATTCGCAGGTCACGTGCGATTGGGTTCCGTCCGTCCAGCGGTACACCTCGGGCTGAGCGTTTTCCGCCGACAGGCGCTCGCCCAGCGACTGCGTCATGGCCATCACGTGCATCAGGTTCACGCCGGGTTTGAGCCGGGCATTGAGCATGACGGCGCTGCCCACATACCCCATGGGGCGGTTGGCAGCTTTTTTCATCACGTTCATGAGCCGCGTGAAATGCAGCAGCGCCCACATGACCAGGCCGCCCACCACGGCCGCCACGCCAGGCCAGCCAGCAGAGGCGTAGCCCACCAGCACCAGCCCGATGACCCCGGCGGGGACAAAAATATTGCGCAAATTCATGGGCGCCATTGTCGTATGGGCGGCGGCTGCGCGCACTGCGGAGAGTGCGTACGGCGGCGCACCCCCAGGCGGCGCAGCCTGTCAGCCGATGCCGCGCACCACGTTCATGGCTTCTTCCACCCGCTCCACCGCGTGAATGGTCAGTCCCTCGATGGGCTTTTTGGGCGCGTTGGCCTTGGGCACCACGGCCACGGAAAAGCCCAGCTTGGCAGCCTCCTTCAAGCGCTCCTGGCCGCGCGGCGCGGGGCGCACCTCACCAGCCAGCCCTACCTCGCCAAATGCCAGAAAGCCGCGCGGCAGCGCCTTGCCTCGCAGGCTGCTGGTGATGGACAACATCACCGCCAAATCGGCCGCTGGCTCGCTGATGCGCACACCGCCCACCGCGTTCACAAACACGTCTTGGTCCATGCAGGCCACACCGGCGTGGCGGTGCAGCACGGCCAGCAGCATGGCCAGGCGGTCCTTGTCCAGGCCCACCGACAGGCGCCGGGGGCTGGGCCCGCCGCTGTCCACCAGCGCCTGGATCTCGACCAGCAGGGGGCGCGTGCCCTCCAGCGTCACCATCACGCAGCTGCCGGGCACCGGCTCACTGTGCTGGCTCAGAAAAATGGCACTCGGGTTGCTCACGCCCTTGAGGCCCTTTTCGGTCATGGCGAACACGCCGATTTCGTTCACGGCGCCAAAGCGGTTCTTGATGGCGCGCACCAGCCGGAACTGGCTGTGCGTGTCGCCTTCAAAGTACAGCACCGTGTCCACCATGTGCTCCAGCACGCGCGGGCCCGCCAGCGCACCCTCCTTGGTCACATGGCCCACCAGAATCACGGCAATGCCCGTGCCCTTGGCCATGCGCGTGAGGTGCGCCGCGCATTCGCGCACCTGGGCGACCGAGCCCGGCGCGCTGGTGAGCTGGTCGGAATACGTGGTCTGGATGGAGTCGATGACGACCACGGCAGGCTGCGTGGCATCCACCGTCGCCAGAATTTTTTCGAGCTGAATTTCGGCCAGCAACTGCACCTGGCTGCCGTCAATGCCCAGTCGGCGCGAGCGCAGCGCCACCTGCGCGCCGCTTTCTTCGCCCGTCACGTACAGCGCGGGCAGGCCGGCACGTTGCAGGGCGTCCATGGCCTGCAGCAGCAAGGTGGATTTGCCAATGCCCGGGTCGCCGCCGATCAGCACCACGCCGCCTTCCACAATGCCACCGCCCAGCACGCGGTCCAGCTCGTCGATGCCGCTGGGGGTGCGGGCCACGTCCTGGGCCTCGATGGCGGCCAGCGGCAGGACGGGCTGCGCGTTGGCCAGGCCCGCGTAGCCTTGCGGCGCGCTCAGGCGGTTCTTGCCCGGCCCGGCCTCGGCCACCTGCTCGATCAGGGTGTTCCAGGCGCCGCAGGACGGGCATTTGCCCAGCCAGCGCGGGCTGGTGCCGCCGCATTCGGTACAGGTAAACGTGGTTTTGTCTTTGGCCATGGCGATAGGAAAGGGGCGCCCCCGATGCAAGGGCAGCCGACTATAGCGGCCACGCCAGCAAGCGCGCGCCACAGCCCGTACGATGGCTGTCTAGGCAAAGACCCATGGAGCGCAAATTGCAGACACCTACCAACCGTTTCAAACAGGCCATGGCCCAGCGGCAGGCACAGATTGGCCTGTGGCTCGGCCTGGCCGACGCCTACAGTGCAGAGATCCTGGCGGGCACCGGCTATGACTGGCTGCTGGTCGATGGCGAACACGCGCCCAACGACCTGCGCTCCATCCTGCACCAGCTGCAAGCCATTGCCAGCGCCACCAGCGCCCTGCCGCCGGGGGCGCAACCACCCCACCCCGTCGCACGGGTGCCAGTGGGGGACACCGCCCTCATCAAGCAGTTCCTGGACCTGGGCGTGCAGACCCTGCTGGTGCCCATGGTGGACACCGCCGAGCAAGCCCAGCAGCTGGTGCGCGCCACGCGCTATGCGCCCGAGGGCGTGCGCGGCATGGGCAGCGCGCTGGCCCGCTCGTCGCGCTGGCAGGCGTACCCGCAGTACGTGCACGAGGCCAACCAGCAGATCTGCCTGCTGGTGCAGGCCGAGACGGTAGAAGCCATGAACAACCTGGACGCCATTGCCGCCACGCCCGGCGTGGACGGCGTGTTCATCGGCCCGGCGGACCTGTCGGCATCGATGGGCCACCCGGGCAACCCGGGGCACCCCGAGGTGCAGGCGGCCATCCACGACGGCATTGCGCGCATCCTGCGCGCGGGCAAGGCGCCGGGCATTCTGGCCACCACCGAATCGCAGGCACGCCAGTGGCTGGCGGCCGGCGCGCTGTTTGTGGCCGTGGGCGTGGACACCATGCTGCTGGCCAGCGCTGCGCAGGATTTGCTGGCGCGCTTTCGCACGGAAGCCACCACCCCGGCGGTGCGACCACTGGGCTACTGACACCGCTGCACGTTCACCCCCTGCTCCACCACTCCCCGGACCACAACGACTCTATGACGATGAAAGCATGTATCTACGGCGCAGGTGCGATTGGCGGCTGGCTGGGCGTGGCCCTGGCGCAGGCGGGCCACCCGGTCAGCCTGGTGGCGCGCAGGGAGACATTGCGCGCCCTGCAGACGCAGGGCCTGCGCATGCGGCGCACCGACGGCACGCTGGCGCAGGTGCCCGTCACCGCCCACAGCGATCCGGCCGCCATGGGCGTGCAAGACCTGGTGGTCATCGCCGTGAAGGCCCCCGGCCTGCCGGACGTGGCACGCGCCATTGCGCCGCTGCTGGGCCCGCACACCGTTGTGCTCACCGCCATGAATGGCGTGCCGTGGTGGTTCCTTGACGGTGTGGGCGGCGCGGCGCAGGGTCGCGCGCTTGAATCGGTGGACGCGGGGGGCGTGATTGCCCAGGCCATTCCCGCACGCAGCGTGCTGGGCGGCGTGGTGCATGCCAGTTGCTCGCTGGAAGCGCCGGGCTTTGTGCGCCACCACTTTGGCGACCGGCTCATCCTGGGCGAGCCCGATGGCAGCCGCAGCGCACGCCTGCTGGCCCTGGCAGACAGCCTGCAGCGCGGCGGTATCCAGGCCGAGGTGTCGGGCTGCATTCAGAAAGACATCTGGTTCAAGCTGTGGGGCAACCTGACCATGAACCCCATCAGCGCCCTGACCGGCGCCACCACCGACCGCATCCTGAACGACGACCTGGTGCGGGGCTTCGCCAGCGCCGTGATGCTGGAAGCCAAGGCCATCGGCAGCCAGCTGGGCCTGCCGATTGACCAGCAGCCCGAAGACCGCCACGCCGTTACGCGCAAGCTGGGCGCGTTCAAGACCTCGATGCTGCAGGACGTGGAGGCGAGCAAGCCCCTGGAGATTGACGCCCTGGTGGGCGCAGTGCGCGAGCTGGGCCAGATCACCAGCACCCCCACGCCCCACACCGATGCCCTGCTGGGGCTGGTGCGGCTGATGGCTCGCACCCGCGGGCTGTATTGATTCCTTTAACCAAAATAGCCTCTAGCGCTTGTCTATCAAGCGCAAGCAGCTATCAACTTAATAGCAAACTACCATGCTCACGTTGTACTACACCCCTGGCACCTGTGCGCTGGCCGTGCGCATCGCCTTGGAAGAGGCCGCTGCCCCGCACCATCTGGTGCGCGTGGACTTTGCGGCAGGCCAGCAGCGCACGCCAGAGTACCTGGCCATCAACCCCAAGGGGCGGGTGCCCGCGCTGGCCACGCCACAGGGCACGCTGACCGAAACGCCCGCCCTGCTGGCCTACGTGGCGCAAGCCTTCCCGCAAGCCGGGCTGGCCCCTGCCGACCCTTACGGCTTTGCGCGGCTGCAGGAGTTTCACAGCTACCTCGCCTCCACCGTGCACGTGGCCCACGCCCACCGCCCCCGCGCCAGCCGCTGGGCCGACGAGCCCGAGGCCCAGGCCGCCATGCAGCGCAAGGTGCCGCAGAACATGACCGACTGCTTTCAGCTCATCGAAACCCACTACCTCAGCGAAGGCCCGTGGGTGCTGGGCGACCAGTATTCGGTGGCCGATGGCTACCTGTTCACCGTGGCCAGCTGGCTGCAGAGCGACGGGGTGGACATTGCCCTCTTCCCCAAGGTGCACGCGCACACCCAGCGCATGTTGCAGCGCCCCGCCGTGCAGCGCGCACTGGCCTGACGCCCCTGCGGGCACAAAAAAGCCCCGGTGCTTTGCAGGCACCGGGGCTTTTTTACTGGGCGAAGGCGATCAGTTCACCTTCAGATAGCGCCAGTCGATGCGGTTGTCCGCGCGGTGGATGATCTCCACCTTCTTCGAGCCCGCCCAAGGAATCACCTGGTTGTACAGCGGAATGTGCGACACCAGCTCATGCTCCTTGATCAGCGCCTGCTCGATCAGCTGGTTGCGCGTGGTGGCATCGGTTTCCTTCTTGATGCGCTCGATCAGCGCATCCATCTGCGGGTCAGAGAAGCGGCCCAGGTTGAAGTTACCGTCACCGCCTGCGCCGGGCGAGCGCACCAGCGACTGCAGGCTGTAGAACGCGTCAAACGTGGGCACGCCCCAGCCCAGCAGGTAGATGCTGGCTTCGTTGCGCTGGATCATCGGAAAGTAGGTGGCAAACGGCAGCGAACGCAGCTTGGCCTTCACGCCCACCTTGGCCCAGTGCGAGGTGATGGCCTGGCACAGCTGTTCGTCGTTGATGTAGCGGCCCGCGCTGCACGCAAAGTCCACCTCAAAGCCGTTGGGGTAGCCCGCATCGGCCAGCAGCTTTTGCGCGGCCTTGGGGTCATAGGGGTAGCGCACGTCGGCTTTCTTGGTCCAGCCGTTCACCTGGTTGGCAATCAGCGTGCCAGTGGGCTGGGCCAGGCCGCGCAGCACCACGCGCTGGATGGACTGGATGTCAATCGCCTGGTACAGCGCCTTGCGCACGCGCAGGTCCTTCAGCGGGTTCTTGCCCTTCACGTCCGAGCCGGGCAGTTCTTCGCGGAACTGGTCCAGGCCCAGGAAGATGGTGCGGTACTCCGGCCCTTCCAGCACCTGCAGGTTGGGGGTTTGCTTGATGCGTGCCAGGTCTTGCAGGCTGGGGTCGATCACGAAATCGATTTCACCCGAGAGCAGCGCCGCCGTGCGCGTGGCATCGGCCTTGATGGGGGTGTAGACGATTTCGGTCAGGTTGGCGGGGTACTTGCCCTTGCCCCACCAGTGGGGGTTGGGCTCCAGCACCACGCGCTGGTCGGGCGTCCACTGCTTGAGCTGGTAGGGGCCGGTGCCCAGCGCGTTGCGGTGGGCAAAAGTTTCGTCCTTGGTCTTGATGTCCTTGGGCTCGACCGACTTGTTCTTCTCGGCCCAGGCCTTGCTCATGATGCGCAGCTCGGTCAGCTGGTTCACCAGCACGGGGTTGGGCAACTCGGAATGGATGTCGATGGTGTAGGCATCGACCTTTACCACGCGGTCAATGCCCTGGGTGTAGACGGCGAAGTTGGAGCTTTTGGCCTTGGCGCGCTCCAGCGAGAACTTGGCGTCGTCGGCCGTGAACTCGCTGCCGTCGCTGAACTTCACGCCCTTGCGCAGCGTCAGGCGCAGTTGCGTGGGCTTGATGAGCTTCCACTCGGTAGCGAGCGACGGCTCGGGCTTGAAGGTCTTGCTGTTGTATTCGACCAGCGTGTCGTACACCGCGCCGTGCATGGTGTTGTTCACGCCCACGTTCTGGGCGTGGATGTCCCACGAAGAAATGTCCACAGAACGGGACCAGCGGAAGGTTTTGGCCTGCACGGTCAGCGGCAGGGCCGTGGCCAGGGCGGCCGCGAGCAAAAGGGTTTTGAAACGCATGGGGGATCACTCCAGATCAATCAGTCCCCCAACTATGAACCAAACCGCAGCCCGATGTAACGAACTTATCGTTCTTAGCTTAGACCCATCGCAAATGCCAAGGCCATCATGCAGGCAGCCGTCACCCCATCCAGCACCCGCCACGCCTGGGGGGAGGCGAACAGTGGCGCCAGCCAGCGTGCGCCAAAACCGATGGCAGTGAACCACAGCGCGCTGGCCAAGGCCCCGCCAGTGGCAAAGGCCGCCCGCCCCCAAGTGGGGTAGGGGCTTGCCATGGTGCCCAGCAGCACCACGGTGTCCAGGTACACATGGGGGTTGAGCCAGGTCAGGGCCAGCAGCGTGAGCACCGTGCTGCGCAGGCTGTTGCCCGGCCCGCCCGCCGTCACCAGCAGCTGGCCCGGCCGCAGTGCCCGCGCCCCGGCCTGCAACGCATACGCCAGCAAAAACGCCGCACCGGCCCAGCGCATCCACTGTCCCCACTCGGGCCGCGCCAGCAACACACCGCCCATGCCCCACACCCCCGCCTGCAGCAGCACGGCGTCTGACAAAGCACACAGCGCCACCACGGGCAACACATGCTCACGGCGCAAACCCTGGCGCAGCACAAACGCGTTTTGCGCGCCAATGGCCATGATGAGCATGGCGGTGGAACTGAAGCCGTGGACGAAAGCAGTGGTGGTCATGGCCTGCATTCTGGCGACTGCACCACAGTCATGCCAGCTATACTTTTTAACGATCCGTCAAAATTACTAACCAGCCATGCAGCTCGATTCGGCCCAGCTCAATGCGTTTTCTGCCGTCATCGACGAAGGCAGCTTCGAGCGCGCAGCCGCCTTGCTGCACATCACCCGCTCTGCGGTGTCGCAGCGCATCAAGCTGCTGGAAGAGCGTGTGGGCCAGGTACTGGTGCGCCGCGCCACGCCCTGCACTGCCACCGAAGCCGGGCAGGCCCTGTACCGCCACGCCCACGAGATTGCGCTGAGCGAGGCCGATGCCCTGGCCGCTATTGGCGGGGGCCCGCGCAGCACCACGCGCCTGGCCATCGGCGTCAATGCCGACTCGCTGGCCACCTGGTTCCCGGCCGCCATGGCGCAGGCGGGGGAAGACCCTTCCATCACCTTCGACATCCATGTGGAAGACCAGGACCATTCGGCCAACCTGCTGCGCGAAGGCCGCGTGATGGCCGCCGTGACGGCCGACCCCCAGCCGGTGCAGGGCTGCCAGGTGCTGCCCCTGGGCACCCTGCGCTACCGGGCGCTGGCCAGCCCGGCCTTCATGCAACGCTTCTTTGCCACGGGCGTGACCGCCACCACGCTGGCCCGCGCACCCATGCTGGTCTTCAACCGCAAGGATGCGCTGCAAGGCCGCTATGTGCGCCGCATCACCCGCCGCACCCTCACGCCGCCCGTGCACTGGCTGCCCGAAGCGCACGCTTTCGTCAAAGCCACCGAAGCCGGCCTGGGCTGGGGCATGGCCCCGGACCTGATGGTGGCTGGCCACCTGTACGCCGGCACGCTGGTCGAGCTGATTGCAGGCAAGCCGGTGGATGTACCGCTGTACTGGCAGTACTGGCGGCTGAATGTGCAGGCCCTGGCCCGCATGACCGCTGCCGTGCAATCCCAGGCGCACCGCGCACTCGCCACCCGCTGACGAACAGCGGCGCGGCGGCTGGCTATTCCATGCGCTGCGCCTCGCCCAAAAAGCCCCCGCTCTGGTGCGCCCACAGGCGGGCGTAAATGCCGCCCTGGGCCAGCAGTTGGGCGTGGGTGCCTTCTTCCACGATGTGGCCGCCGTCCATGACGATGAGGCGGTCCATCGCGGCGATGGTGGAGAGGCGGTGGGCGATGGCGATCACGGTCTTGCCCTGCATGAGGCCGTCCAGGCTTTGCTGGATGGCGGCTTCCACCTCGGAGTCCAGCGCGCTGGTGGCTTCGTCCAGCAGCAGGATGGGCGCGTCTTTGAGCATGACGCGGGCAATGGCCACGCGCTGGCGCTGGCCGCCCGAGAGCTTCACGCCGCGCTCGCCCACATGGGCTTCATAGCCGCGGCGGCCTTGGGGGTCGGTCAGGGTGTCAATGAAGGCTGCGGCCTCGGCGCGCTCGGCGGCGGCGTGCAGTTCTTCCTCGGTGGCATCGGGGCGGCCGTAGAGGATGTTGTCGCGCATCGAACGGTGCAGCAGCGAGGTGTCTTGCGTGACCATGCCGATGGCGTGGCGCAGGCTGTCTTGCGTCACTTTTGAAATGTCCTGCCCATCAATCAGCACGCGCCCGCTCTGAATGTCATGAAAGCGCAGCAGCAGATTGACCAGAGTGGACTTGCCCGCACCCGAGCGGCCGATGAGGCCGATGCGCTCGCCGGGGCGAATGGTGAGGCTGAGCCCGTCAATCACCGGGCGGCCACCATCCTGGTAAGCAAAGCGCACTTGCTCAAAGCGCACTTCGCCCTGCGTCACGCGCAGCGGCTGGGCGCCAGGGGCGTCCACCACCTGGCGGGGGCGCGTCAGGGTGTTGATGCCGTCCTGGATGGTGCCCACGCTTTCAAACAGGGTGGTTACTTCCCACATCACCCAGTGGGCGTGGCCTGCCACGCGCAGGGCCATGGCGGTAACGGCAGCCACCGCGCCAGCGCCCACCTGGCCTTGCGTCCACAGCCACAGCGCGGTGCCGCAGGCGCCCAGAATCATGCCCACCACCAGCACATGGTTGACGATTTCAAACCGGCTCACCAGTCGCATCTGCGCGTAGCCGGTTAGCTTGAAGGCGTCCATGGCAGCGCGGGCAAACTCGGCTTCGCGGTGGGTGTGCGAGAAGAGCTTGACGGTGGCGATGTTGGTGTAGGCGTCGGTGATGCGCCCGGTCATGAGGGCGCGGGCGTCGGCCTGGTCGCGGCTGACCTTGCCCAGGCGAGGCACAAAGTACCAGCACACCAGGCCGTAGCACACCAGCCAGCCCGCAAACGGCAGCAACAGCCGCGCATCAAAGCCCCAGGCCAGCAGCAAGATGGTGATGAGGTACACGCCCATGCCCACCACCACGTCGGTGGTGGTGAAGATCATGTCGCGCACGGCCAGCGCGGTCTGCATGATCTTGGTGGTGATGCGGCCGGCAAACTCGTCGGCATAAAAGGCCATGCTCTGGCCCAGCATCAGGCGGTGAAAGTTCCAGCGCAGGCGCAGCGGCAGGTTGATGGCCAGCGCCTGGTGCTTGACGCTGGTGCGCAGCGCCACCAGCGCAATGCTGCCCACCATGGCTGCGGCCACCCAGGTGAGCGTGTTGCCGCGCTGCGCCCACAGGGTGGCGGGCGTGGCGGCGGCAATCCAGTCCACCACGCGGCCCAGCACGGCGAACAGCAGGGCTTCGTACACGGCAATCAGTGCCGAGAGCCCGGCCATCGCCACCACATAGCCGCGCACGCCGCGCGCGCAGGCCCAGACGAAGGCCAGAAACCCCCGAGGCGGCAGCGCAGGCTCGTTGCTCGGGTAACAGGGAACGCTTTTTTCGAAAAACTTGAACAGCAAGGCAGGCCTCCAGAGCCGAGCATCCTAGGCAATGTTCATGAACATTGCCTGCACTGCGGAATTCCTGGGCCGCCCCGATCGCTACACTTTTAATAGCTACTCGCGCTTGATGGACGGGCGCTACCTGTCATTTTTATGTGCATAGGAGCAGCATCTGCCTCAGCCACGCTGCAGCATCCGCACCGCTTCGGGCAGCGAATCCACCTGCGGCAGGAAGTGGTCAATGGTGGCGCCCAGCAGTACGGCGCACAGCAGCGCGCCCAAAAGGGGCTTCCAGGTCAGGCGCACGGCGGCGGTGAGCCAGCCTTCGCGTTCCACCCGTGTGGCCACGCGCACGGCGGCCACGGAAAAAGCCAGCTCCACTGCCACGGCCAGCAGCACATCCCAGCTGAAGAACAGCATGGCCAGCGCGCCCGCACCGGCCAGAATGGCAGCGCCGATCAGAAAGATGGCCACCACCGGAATGATCACCACGGCGCCTTCATCAGCGCCGCCCAGGCCGTCCAGCGCGCCGCTGGCCAGGTCGCCAACGCCTTTGCCGGATTCCGCACTGTCGGCCACATCGCTCATGCGGGGCATCTCGGGCGAGCGGGTGCCGCCACTGCGGGGCACTGAGCGGGCCAGATCGGCCACGTCCACCGCCACATCCAGGGCATCGCCCGCATCGGCGCTGCCGCGCTCCTCCTCGTCATCGATCAGGCGCGCAGCCCACCAGCGCAGCACCAGCAGATAAATGCCATAGCCCACGGCCAGCGTGATGGCGTAACGCACCGACAGCAGATGCACGCCCGCCTGCTTTTGCAACCAGGCGGCCAGCAACATCCCCAGAAGCGTGAGGGTGCCAATGCACAGGCCATGCCAGCGCAGGCTGTGGCGTTGCTCAAGGTCGTGGGCCACGTCGCGCGCGGTCAGGCGCACAGAGATCCAGCGGCGGCGCGGGGAGCGGCGGGTGGTCATGGGGCCGCACTATAAGTGCGGCGGCCTGTGCGCCAGGGCGAACCAACGACGTGATACGTCGAACGGCACAGCCGTATCAGTCCACCACCACGGGCACCCGCTGGGCCAGGGCGCACATCAGCTCGTAGCCCACGGTGCCTGCGGCGCGGGCCACTTCGTCAATGCCCAGCACCTCGCCGTTGCTGGCGCGGCCCCACAGCGTGACTTCGCTGCCCATGCCCACGGGCACACCGGCCTGCTGCAGGGGGGTGAGGTCCACGGTAATCATGTCCATGCTCACGCGGCCCACCAGGCGGGTGCGCACGCCGTTCACCAGCACCGGCGTGCCAGTGTCGCAGTGGCGCGGGTAGCCGTCGGCATAGCCGCAGGCGGCCACCCCGATGGTGAGCGGCCCTTCGGCCGTGAAGCGCGAGCCATAGCCCACGGTGTCGCCCGCCTGCAGTTGCTGGGTGGCCAGCAGCCGGGTCGATAGCGTCATGGAGGGCTGCAGGCCCCAGTGGGCGGCGGTGTTCTCTGGGCAGTCGGGCGCGCTGCCGTACACCACGATGCCGGCGCGCACCCAGTCGGCGCGCACCCCGGCATCGGCCGCGTGGCGCAGGGTGGCGGCGCTGTTGCTCAGGCTGCGCTCGCCGGGCAGGTCTTGCGTGGCGGTGTTGAAGGCAGCCATCTGGTGGGCAATGCCGCGCGGGCCGTCGGCGTCGCTGAAGTGCGTCATGTACGAGATTTCATCCACCTGCGGCAGCGCGTTCAGCCGCGCCCAGGCGGCGCGGTAGCGGGCAGGCGTGAAGCCCAGGCGGTTCATGCCCGAATTCATCTTGAGGAAGACGCGGTGCGGCACCTGCGTCTTGTGGGCGGCCAGCCAGTCGATCTGCTCATCGCAGTGCACCGCGTGCCACAGGCCCAGGCGCGAGCACAGCTCCAGATCGCGCGGCTCGAACACGCCTTCGAGCAGCAAGATGGGGCCACGCCAGCCCAGGGCGCGCACGCGCTCGGCCTCGGCCAGGTCCAGCAGGGCAAAGCCATCGGCCGCGCGCAGGCCTTCAAACACCCGCTCAATGCCGTGCCCGTAGGCGTTGGCCTTGACCACGGCCCATACTTTGGCATCGGGCACGGCGCTTTGCACGCGCTGGAGGTTGTGTTGCAGAGCAGCGGTGTGGATGTGGGCTTGGATAGGGCGTGGCATGGGGGTTTAACCGGGTGAACAGCCCCGGATTCTGTCACTGCCGCCGTTTATCCGCGTGATATAACCGCCGGTCACTTGCCACGGTTTTCTACTTTTACCAGGGCATCAGCGCCGCTGATGCAGCCACAAGCCCTCCGATGAAGCGCGGTTTCTACACGATCATGTCGGCGCAGTTTTTCAGCTCGCTGGCCGACAACGCACTCTTCGTGGCCGCCGTGGAGTTATTGCGCACAGAAGGCGCGCCCGAGTGGCAACGCGCCGCCCTGGTGCCCATGTTTGCGCTGTTCTATGTGGTGCTGGCACCGTTCGTCGGCGCGTTTGCCGACGCGCTGCCCAAGGGCAAAGTCATGTTCATCAGCAACGCCATCAAGGTGGTGGGCTGCCTGATGATGCTGTTTGGCTCGCACCCACTCATGGCCTACGCGGTGGTGGGGCTGGGGGCGGCTGCCTATTCACCCGCCAAGTACGGCATCCTGACCGAGCTGCTGCCCGCGTCTCAACTGGTCAAGGCCAATGGCTGGATCGAGGGGCTGACGATTGCCTCCATCATCCTGGGCGTGCTGCTGGGCGGGCAACTGGTGGGGCAACACCTGTCGGTGCTGCTGCTGAGCATTGACATCCCCCTGATCGACACCGGCGTAGACACCCCTGCCGAATCGGCCATTGCCGCGCTGATCCTCGTGTACATGGTCGCCGCCTGGTTCAACACCCGCATTCCACACACCGGCGTGGAAATGCGCCCTCTGCGCACCGACCCTTCGCGCAACGTGCTGGCCAACACACTGGCGCTGCTGCCCGACTTCTGGGCCTGCAACAACCGCCTGTGGCGCGACAAGCTGGGGCAGATTTCGCTGTCCACCACCACCCTGTTCTGGGGCGCAGGCGGTAACCTCAAGTTCATCGTGCTGGCCTGGGCCGCTGTGGCGTTGGGCTACAACACCACGCAGGCCTCGGCCCTCACGGGCGTGGTGGCCATTGGCACGGCCGTGGGTGCGGTGGTGGCATCCATGCGCATGCGGCTCGATGCCGCCACCAAGGTGATTCCGCTGGGCATTGCCATGGGGCTGCTGCTCATCCTCATGGTGTTCATCGACAACATCTGGCTGGCGATTCCGTTTTTGATTTTGCTGGGCGGCCTGGGCGGCTACCTGGTGGTGCCCATGAATGCGCTGCTGCAGCACCGGGGCCACAACCTGATGGGCGCCGGGCGCTCGATTGCCGTGCAAAACTTCAACGAACAGGCCTGCATCCTGGGCCTGGGCGCGTTCTACAGCCTCTCGCTCAAGCTGGGGCTGTCGGTGTTCGGCGCGATTACTGCGTTTGGTCTGGTGGTGGCGGGCACCATGTGGCTGATCCGCCGCTGGCACATCAGCAACTGCCACCGCCACCGCGAAGAGGTGGAACACCTGCTGCACATCGCGCGGCAAGACCACCACCACTGAGCACCGGCCGCCAGCGGACCGGGTCGGGGGCGTTACAGACGCACCCTGATCGGCACCGAACCGCCCCGGCGCCCATCACTCCTTTTTTGATAGCTTCCAGCGCTTACCCATCAAGCGCTAGCGCCCGATTTAATGCAAAGTTTTCTTCCCGTTCTGGCGTTGGTGTTCAACGCCTTTGTCTGGGGCGTTTCCTGGTGGCCGTTTCGGCAACTGCACGGCGCCGGGTTGCACCCCCTGTGGGCTACGGCACTGATGTACGCGCTGGCCGTGGGTGGCCTGCTGCTGGCGCGCCCTGGCTTGCTCGCGCGCACCTTGCAGCACCCAGCCCTGTGGCTGCTGGCCCTGTCGTCGGGCCTGACCAATGTGGCCTTCAACTGGGCCGTGACGGTGGGCGACGTGGTGCGGGTGGTGCTGCTGTTTTATCTGATGCCCGCCTGGTCGGTGCTGCTGGCCTGGCGCGTGCTGGGCGAGCGCCCTACGCGCATGGCCGTGGTGCGGCTGGTGATGGCATTTGCGGGCGTGGCCCTGGTGCTGGTGCCTGCGGATGCGTCCATTGAACGCATGGTGGGCCACTTGTCAGGGGCCGACCTGCTGGCCCTGGCCGGGGGCTTTTGCTTTGCGCTGACCAGCGTCACCCTGCGCCGCCTGCACCGCGTGCCCAGCGAATCCCGCATGCTGGCCATGTTTGGCGGCGGCGCCCTCATGGCCACGGCCAGCGCCTGCGCGGGCTTGCTGGCGGGCTTTGTCACGCCGGTGCCCGCTTTGGCCATGGGCTGGGTCGTGGTCGCGCTATTGCTGGCCACGGCCTTTTTACTGAGCAACTACGCGCTGCAGTACGGCGCCACGCGGCTGGCGGCAGGCACCACGGCGCTCATCATGCTGTCCGAGGTGGTGTTTGCCAGCGTGTCATCGGTGCTGCTGACAGACACCGCGCTGGACGCGCGCACCGTGCTGGGCGGCAGCCTGATCGTGTCGGCCGCCCTTCTGGCCACGCTGCGCTGGCCCCGAAAAGCCTGACGCACCCGCAGAAACAGCGGCGCCGATACGATGGGCGCAGTCACCCCACTGTTCATCCCACCGAGACTTGCCCATGCCCCAAGACATTTATGCATTCGACGCCCAGGACATCCAAGGCCAGCGCGTGGCGCTGGAGCAGTTTCGGGGCAAGGTACTGCTGATCGTGAACACCGCCAGCGCCTGCGGCTTCACACCCCAGTTTGCGGGGCTGGAGCAGTTGCACCAAACCTATGCAGACCGCGGACTGTTGGTGCTGGGGTTCCCCTGCAACCAGTTTGGCAGCCAGGACCCCGGCAGCAACGACGAGATTGCCAGCTTCTGCCAGCTCAACTACGGCGTGAGCTTTCCGATGATGGCCAAGATCGACGTGAACGGCGCCAACGCCTCGCCCCTGTACCAATGGCTCACCGCCGAAGCGCCCGGCCTGCTGGGCAGCAAAGCCATCAAGTGGAACTTCACCAAGTTCCTGGTCGGCAAAGACGGCCGGGTAATCCGCCGCTACGCACCGCAAGACGCGCCGAAGAAGCTGGCGGGGGATATTGAGGCGGCGCTGGCAGGTTAAGAGGGCCAAGCCTGCGGCGTTTTTACCTATGTTGGCGCCACTGCTGCTTTCGAACAGAAGCGGCCTGTGGAAGTCAACGCCCAACGCCTGCGGTACGCCGCACCAAAGTGCGAAGCACGGAAGGCACCCAAAAGCGGCACTTGCTGGTGTAGGTTTGACCGAGCTTTGAGGCTGGCGGCAGATGCGCTGGCCATGGCGCTTACGCAGCCTCTTTGCAGCCGTGCGGCTTCAACACTCTTTCCGTCGATGCGGGAAATCTGGCCAATTTGGCCGCGGGACGCCGAGGACGAGCGACCAGCTCACCTCCGCAATTAGGGCACTTGCCAGCCAAGACGCCTTCCGCACAAGTAGAGCAGAAGGTGCACTCGAATGAGCAAATGCGTGCGTCTGCGGACTCAGGAAAAAGATCCTTGTCGCAGCACTCGCAGTTGGGGCGCAATTGAAGCATTCCGGGTTCCACCATGTTTGTTAATGAAGGCCTGACGACCAAAGTAAGCGGCGCCCGAACCGAAGGCGGAGAGAAGCAACACCGGCCACGAAAATGTCGAAGGCATGGTCAGTGTTGGCATTCGCTTGACCACCTATTTCAGCCACACCTGCGGTGCAGGAATTTATGCATTTTTAGCGCCTTTAGCCAGGGTTTCAAGCATATTTAGGGTGGCCCGCTCGGCTCTGTCGCCGTCAAAGATCAGGTTGTTGAGGCCAAGTCCCGAAGCTGCCTCATTAATTGACTTGCAGGTGACATCGATCAAATCGCGAAGTTGATTAGGTGTAACCCCATTGATCTCGTACACCTTACTGCGAGTGAGCCCATGCTCGTTATGCACAACAGATTTGTTTCGAATCGCCATCACTCGCTGAACGATCTCTCGATGTGGCTTTAGCGCATGATGGATTGCAAGCGCTGATTTGTTCATGCCTTCAGCGCGGAGCGCGTGCCTGAACTCTTTGAGTCCGGCAACGCGACTGTCTTGGTCAAAGATCTTTGCTAGGGAAAGCCAGAACAACGTGTAGTGACCAGAATTGGCGGCGTGGAAGAAATCGACATATGCGAAATCGTTCATCGCGTCGTAATACTTCGGCAGGGCCTTGTTTCGAAGTGCCCACCAAACTTGGAAGTGCGCTCTAGCCTTGATCCCCTCTTCAATCAAAGTATGCGCAATTTCCTTTGCTTTGCTCATGTTTGGTGTGGCCTCACTTAATGCATGCTGCAAACGCCGCAGGATAAAACGGATGATGCAGGAGATTCTGGGCACTGGTTTCTCTTGGAAGTGGCTTGCAGCATGGGTTTGCTGGCGACTGTCTGTTTAAACATCCATGTATAAAAATCTACGAAACCAGATTCGCTTCAACGAAGCAAATATAGCTCGCTGCCGGGCAGGGACAGAGCCCACAGACGGCACGGTTCCGGACTATCAGGCAGCGGGGAACGAATGAACGACGGCTCCGGCCCTCTTCCCGTCTTCGCCCTCACTCGTTGCGCCCCACCCCTTCAGGAATTTCCATCTGCCCCCGGTGCAGCCACGCACTCCAGCGGCCACCCGTCCCTCTCTGCCTCCACCTGGCGCAGCAGGTCGGCCAGCGTTTTGCCGGGCTCTTGCCGAAAGCGCTCGGGCAGTACGATGAAGGCGGCAATGCGGTCGATGCGAAAGCCCCGGAAGTCGTTGCGCAGCTCGCACCAGGCTGACAGGGTCCACACCTTGCCCCAGTAAAAGCAGCCCAGCGGCCGCAGCCGGCGCAGGCTGGGGCGGCCCTGCACATCGGCGTAGTCAATCTGCACCACGTGGCAGCTTTGTACCGCTTCGCGCAGGGCCTGCAGCGTGGCCTGGGTGCGGGCGTCGAGCCCCACCAGGGGCGCGTACAGCGCCTGGGCCTCGGCTGCCAGCCGGGCTGCGGGGGGTAGCACCGACAGGATCTTGCCCAGCGCCCCCTCCACCTCGCGCGCGAGGCCCGGGTCCAGCCAGGCTTGCGCCAGGCGGGCTGCGGCCACCAGGGCGTTGGCCTCGCCCTGGCTGAACATGAGCGGGGGCAGCTCAAACCCCGCCCCCAGGCGGTAGCCCACGCCCGCTTCGCCTTCGATGGGCACGCCCTGGTGCTGCAGGTCGGCCACGTCGCGATAGATGGTGCGTTGCGAGACTTCCAGCCGCTCGGCCAGGAAGGCGGCGGTGGACAGGCGCCGCCCGCGGATGAGCTGCACGATCTGGAACAGGCGGTCAGCGCGGCGCATGTTTTGAGCAAAAACAGGCTCTAGCGCTTATGCAACAAGCGCCATTAGCTACATATTTCATAGCAAATCACCCCGCACACCAATGTGAAGCGCCACATGGTACGGGCCCGAGTAGGCCTCGAAGTCGGTGCCAAAGCGCCGCTGCACCTGCGGGTGGTTGGCAAAGTAGCGCCACACGGCGCCCCAGGCGTCGATGACCAGCTGGGGCATCTGGCCCTCGGCTTCAAACACCAGGTAGGTGCCGGCTTCAATGTCCACCGTGGTGGCGCCCTGCATAGCCTGATGGTGTGTCGGAGCCGCGACACCGGCGGTCACGTCGAAGGCGCCATGCTGGTCTGAGGCATAGCCGCTGTAGACGCCAAACACCCGGCCATCGGCGCCGGGCGGGGGCAGCTTGTGTTCCCAGCTTTCGCTGAAGAAACGGTCCCACAGCGGGCCGATGCGGGCGCTGGCCGGGTCGGCCTCGGCCGCATTGGTGGTGCGCACGGCGATCCCGGCCACGCGAAAAGCCGCCACGGTGGTTGCCTGGGGTGCGATGAAAGAGGACATTCCAACTCCCTGTATTTATTCACAGGGTTGGCATGGTGCCGCGTGGCTGCTGACACCGTGATGTCAGCAGCATGGCAGTGCTGTGGCGTGGTTACACCGCCGGGGCGCTGGCGGATGGGTTGCCCTGGGCGGCAGCGGCCAATTTGCGCGCGCGTTCGAGTTGCTGGCCGGTGCTGCGCGGGTCCATGCCATACATGTCGGCAAACTGCTCCAGCGTGCTGCCGCTGGCCTCAAAGGCGCGCAGCAGGGCTTCAGCCTTGGCGTTGCGGGCGGCCCATTCGGCAAAGGCTTCTTCCAGGATGGCATTGGCCGCGTCGTCGCGGCCCACCACCAGTTCGGTGTAGGCCTCGCGGGTCAGGCCAGAGGCTTCGAACGCGGCAATGATGCGGTTGCGCAGCTTGGGCAGCAGGTCTTCGGTGGAGCGGCCCTTTTGGTTCTTGCGGCGGCGGTACACCTCCAGCAAGGCGTGGTGCACATGTTCGGGGGCCATGGCCTCTACCGGCTGGCCTTGCAGGTCATGGCGCTGCTCGCCAGCGGCGACGGCCTGCAGGTAGCGGGTGGAACGGGTGTGGATGCCCAGCGCCACCTTGAGGGCTTCGCGCTCAAACGCGTCGGGGTGGGCGGCCAGCAGGTCCTGGAAGATACCGCGCTTGAGCGGGCGGAACACCGCGCCAAACAAGTGGGGGTACAGGCCCGCCAGTTGTTCCAGCACGGGGTGGGGAGTGCGGGGGGCTTTGGCCACGCCAGGGGCAGCATCCGGCGTGGTGGCCGCGGGTGCAGGGTTGCGGGGGCGCTGGCGCTTGCCGCCACGGCGGGCACGGCCGGCCCCGGTAGCGGCGGCATCAACAGATGCGGGAGCGGGAGAGGGGGACGAAGAATCGGCAGACATGGTCGTGGCAATCAGGCCGCAGGCAGGCTGCAGCAGCGGACGGAGAAAACAACCCCGCATCATCCCAGATTTCACTGCCGGGCCGTTTCTGGCGCTGTCAGCGAGTTGTACCCCGCGCGACGTACCCTGAGAAACCGCGCCATCCAAACCGATGTGTTCTTTGTTTGACACACCTGCTTACTCACACTCGCTTACCATTGGGCAATGCATTCCGCTGTGCCCCACACCGCTGACTCCCCCGGCAAACGTTCCGGGTGGCGGGGGACTTGCATTGCACTTGCCCTGGCCTCTTGCGCCGCGCTGTTGAGCGCGTGCGGCGCCCGCTATGAGGCCCCGCTGACGGTGGGCACCAACACGTGGACGGGTTACGAGCCCCTGTACCTGGCGCGCGACCTGGGCCTGCACGAAGGCCTTCCCCTGCGCCTGGTGGAGCTGGGCTCCACCACCCAGAGCATGGATGGGCTGCGCACCGGCCGGCTCGACATGGCGGGGCTGACGCTGGACGAAGCCCTGACGCTCGTCCAGGAAGGCATTCCCATCAAAGTGATCTGGGTCTTGGACATTTCCCAGGGCGCCGACGCGCTGGTGGCCCGCTACGGGGTGGCCGGGCTGGCGGACCTGCGCGGCCGCAAGGTGGGGGTGGAACAAACCGCCGTGGGCGCCTACATGCTCAATGCTGCATTGGCCAAGGCTGGGCTGCGCACCACCGACATCACCGTAGTGCCCCTGCCCCTGGACGAACACCTGACGGCCTGGCGCGAAAGCCAGGTGGACGCGCTCGTGACCTTCGACCCGGTGCTGCAGGTCTTGCGTGGCGAGGGAGCGCCGGTGCTGTTTGACAGCAGCGCCATCCCCGGTGAAATCGTGGACGTGCTGGTGGCGCGCACCGACGCGCTGGCCTGTTGCACCCAGCGCATCTCCCAACTGCTGGCCGCCCACGAACGCGCCCTGGCCCACCTGGGTACCGCGCGGGAGGACGCTCTGCGGCGCATGGCGCCCCGCCTGGGCCTCACCCCCACAGAGATGGACGCGGCCTTGAGTGGCATTGAACTGCCCGACGCCGCCGCCAACCGCACCTTGTTGAGCGGATCTGAGGCGCGGCTGGCCGCCTCGGCGCAGCGCATGGCGCTCACCATGCTGGAACAGGGCTTGCTGCAAAGGCGGGTAGACACCACCCACCTGATCGACGACCGCTTCGTACGCGGCACAACCCCATGACAGCGCCCCACCCGGAGCCCGCAGTCGCCACGCACACCGTGCGGGTGTTCAATCTGCGCCTGTGGCTGCCCCTGTCGCTCATCATTGCCAGTGCGGTGATGGCCTTGATTCTGATTGCAGACCAACAGCGGCATTACGCCCAGGACCTGCAGCGATTTGCCGACCACACGGCGCACGCGGAACTGCTGGAAACCCAGCGGGCATTGGAGACCGTGCTGCGCCGCAGCGATGGCAGCGGTACGGTGGGCATTGTTTCGCAGCTGGGCCTGAACCCTGCCATTGCCCACGCCGCCCTGGTGGGCCCGGACGGCAAAGTCATTGCCGCTACGCGCTTTGCCTGGAAGGGCCGCACCGCCACCGAACACGTGCCCGGCTATACCGAAGACGCCGTGCGCCAGGTTCGCCGGGCGCAGCGTGAGCTCTTGACGCTGGACCGTGCGCAGCTGCGATTGACGGCAGTGGCCCCGGTCACCATGGGCCTGCAGTCTGGCGAAGTGCGCGCCACGCGCCAGGGCGTGCTGTGGATTGATTACGACCTGCGCCCCATCGCCGTTGAAAACTGGCAACAACGCCACACACAGGCCGTGGTGCTGGCGATGGCCGTGTTGCTTGGTTCGCTGGGCCTGCTGGCCTTGGCGCACTGGGGCATTCTGCGGCCCGTGGCCGCGCTGCGTGCAGGCATGGAACGCATTGGCGCAGGCGATTTCACCCACCTGCCACGCCTGCAGGGCAGTGGCGATTTCCACGACCTGGGACAGGCACTGCAGAAAATGGCGAACGAATTGCAGGCACGCAACACGGCGCTGGCCGAAAGCGAGGCCCGCTTCCGGCAACTGTCAGACGCCTCCTTTGAAGCCATCATCCTGCACGAAAACGGACGCATCACCGATGCGAACGCGGCCGCTGACCGCCTCATGGGCGTTGCGCCCGGAGGGCTGGTGGGCACGGCCATGCTCTCCTGGGTCTCCCCCCCCTTTCTGGAACGCACCATTCAGCGCACCACGCAGGGCATGGAAGGCGTGTGGGAAGTGGACCTGCAGGATGCACAAGGGCAAACCATCCCCTGCGAATGCAGCGTACGCCGCCGCCAGCTGGACAATCGCCAGGTGCGCGTGGTGGCGGTGCGCGACATCCGCACCCGCCTCGCGGCCGAGGCCGAAATCCGCCAACTGGCCCATTTCGACGCGTTGACCGGGCTGAGCAACCGGCGCTCGTTGCTCGAACAAGTCGTGCAGGAGCTGGCAGCGGCCGATCTGCAACCGCGCCGCGCAGCCCTCGCCACCATCAACATCAACGCGTTCCAATCGGTCAACGACTCGCTTGGCATGGCCGCCGGAGATGTCGTGCTGCGCACCATGGCCCGGCGGCTGAGCGCGCTGCAAGGCCAGGGCCAAACGTTGGCCCGGGTGGACGGCGACACCTTTGCCCTGCTGCTGTGCGACCTGCAAGGCGATTTGAACCAGGCATCGGCCGAGGCTGCACGCACCATCGAACGCCTGCTGACCGCCATTGCCGAGCCACTGGAAGTGCAGGGCCAGGTGCTGCACCTGTCTGCTGGGGCGGGCGTGGTGATGATTCCGGACGACAGCCGCGATGCCCCCGAGTTGCTGCGCGAAGCAGAAACCGCCATGCACCGCGCCAAGGATGCAGGCGACAGCCGCGTGTACTTTTTCGCCCACGCCTTGCAGGAAGCCGCCAGCGAACGCCTGGCGCTGCGCAGCGACCTGCGCCGAGCGTTGGAAGCCAAGCCCGCGCCGCTGCTGCTGCACTACCAGCCCCAGGTGGACAGCCAAGGCCGCTTGGCTGGCGTGGAAGCCCTGGTGCGCTGGCAGGACCCGCGTCGTGGCCTGGTGTCGCCCGTGCATTTCATCCCTGAAGCCGAAGCCAGCGGCCTGATCGTGCCCCTGGGCAACTGGGTGCTGGAAGAAGCCGCCACCACTCTGCACCGCTGGCAAAACGATCCCGCCTGCACTCCGTGGGCTACGAAGCTGACGATGGCCGTGAATGTGAGCGCCCGTCAGTTCCGTGAGGCGGACTTCATCGGCCGCATTGAATCGCTGATCGCCCGTGTGGGCATCGACGCCTTTTCGCTGGAACTGGAGTTGACGGAAAGCGTGCTGGTGGACGACCTGGAGGCCACGCTGGAAAAAATGGCCCAGCTGCGCAGCCACGGCGTGCGCTTCGCGCTCGACGACTTCGGCACAGGCTATTCCAGCCTGGCCTACCTCAAGCGCCTGCCGATTGACGTTTTGAAGATCGACCGCTCGTTCACCATGGACATCGACGCCCCCGAGCACAGCGGCCAAGGCAAACGCCCTGCGGTGCTGATCGACGCCATCGTGGCCATGGCCCACCAGCTGGACCTGCGCGTGCTGGCCGAGGGGGTGGAGACCCTGGCCCAGCAAGAACGGTTGCTGCGCTCTGGCTGCGACCTGTTCCAGGGCTACCGCTTCAGCCGCCCACTGCCCGAGACAGAGTTCCGCGCCTGGGCGGCGGCGCTGCAGTAAGCCAGCTTGCCAAGGCGGCCTCTACGGCCCACCCACTGTTCCCAACACGCAGGGAACATTACCGTTAGAGATTGTTGTCCAGTCTTGCCCCGGTACGCCGCTAGTCAGGCGGGCGAACTGACAAACAGCGAAACCAGACAGTTCTGCAAACTCCAGACACGCTTGCCCCGCAGGATGCGTCGGCACATCAAGCGCTTTCAACGGGCGCAGTGCCAGCGACAGCACCACACAGCCCGCTTTGAAGCGGGCGGCTAACCTCAGCAAAGCGTCAGAACGATTCCCAATTGTCGTCAGAAGCCGTGGCCTTGGCCGGCGCTGCCACAGCGGACTTTGGTGAGGCAGCAGGAGCATGGCGCACCGCAGGTGCCGGCGCACGCTGAACGGCTGGAGCCCGTGCAGGCGCAGGCGCAGGCGCAGGAGCAAAGGCTGGGGCAGGCATGGCCTTGGGCTGACTCAAGGCTTCGCCCGCCATGCGGAAGACGGCCATGGTTTGCACCAAGGCTGCGGCCTGGTTTTCCAGGCTGCTGGCAGCGGCGGCCATTTCTTCCACCAAAGCAGCGTTTTGCTGTGTGCCCTGGTCGATGACGGTGATCAGCTCCTTGATCTCCTTGGCCGCAGTGGCCGTGCGTTGCGACAAGGTACGCACCTCGGCTGCCACCACCGCAAATCCCCGGCCTTGATCGCTCGCGCGCGCGGCTTCCACCGCGGCATTCAGCGCCAGGATGTTGGTCTGGAAGGCAATGGAGTCGATCACCCCGATGATGTTGCTGATACGGTTGCTACTGTCGTGGATGCCCTTCATGGTGTTCACCACGTTGCTCACCACCGTGCCACCCTGCTCTGCCACCCGGGCAGCTTCCTTGGCGAGCTGGTCGGCACGGCGGGCGCTTTCGGCGTTCTGGCGCACGGCGGCGCCCATTTCGTCCATCGACGCGGCCGTTTGCTGCAGCGCTGCGGCCTGCTGCTCGGTGCGGGCGGACAAATCGTGGTTGCCCGCAGAGATTTCACGGCTCGCGGTAGACACGCTTTCTGCACTCTGGCGAACGGTGCCCACCACTTCGGCGAGGCGCTCGCGCATGTTGCGCAATCCGGCCATGATGCTGACTTTGTCTCCCTCGCGGGTCAGCACATCCACACCCAGATCACCGTTGGCCACAGCCAGCGCCACGCGTTTGAGGTCAGGCGGGTCTGCCCCCAGGTCGCGCACCACCGCGCGCAGGTACCAGCCCAGGCCCGAAAGACAGGCCACCACCAGCACCATCACCGCCACGGCGATGTTGCGGTCGGCAGCGGCCAGGCTTTTCACCTCGTTGATGGTCAGGGACAGGCGCTGGCTCTGGCGCTTCTTTTCACCGTCCAGCACGGCCAGAATTTTGTTGCGTGCGGGGATGGCGCGATCCACCAGGAAGGCGAACGCTTCATCCTTCTTGCCGTCCTGGATGAGGCGCAGGTTTTCCTCTCCCACCTTCCAGAACTCGTTCACCAAGCCTTGCAAGGGCACGAACGCCTGGCGACCTTCGTCATCGAACATCCCCTGGCCCAGACCTTCCATGGCTCCAGCAATGGTTTTGCGCTTGTCTGCAATATCGGCCAGCGTGGCTTCCAGTTCCTGGGCGTTGCGCGCCAGAATGGCGTGGCGCAACTGCAGCGATACGCGGGTGACGTTCAGTTCCATCTCCGAGATGCGCTGCAGCTGGGGTACGTTGACGGTGCGCACCGAATCCGCATCGTCGCTGATGCGGCTCATCATGAACCAGATGGCCACCGCCACAGCGGCAAGCAGCACAAACATCACGCCGTTGATCAACAGCAAGCGCTGGCCCATCGTCCAGGCATGGTGATGGTTATTCATGGAATCTCCCGCAGCACTACCGCCCGATCACCAGGGCTGAAGGTGTTGAAACTGTGTCAATGAACGTTTCAACTCTAGTTTCTTTGGCGCCCCCGAACAATCAAGCTGCGCACTTTGGAGATAGTGTTGGGTCGGCGCGACGACATGTCCGTCAACCGTGTCCGAGCAGCAAATCAGGCAAACGCAGCACAGCAACGCCCTGCGAGAGATCAGCGCTGCCTCAGGGCTTCATCCAGCACTTCCACCCAGTGCCGTACCGGCGTGCCAGTGCCGCTTTGCAGGTGGGTGATGCAGCCGATGTTGGCCGAAAGGATCATGTCCGGCGGCTGCTCGCCGAAGGCTTCGTTCAGCACGCCCAACTTGCGATCGCGCAGCTGGTGAGACAGTTCGGGGTTCAGCACCGAGTACGTGCCCGCCGAGCCGCAGCACAGGTGCGCTTCGTTGCGCGCGGCGCGAAGTTTGAAGCCGAGCTGGTTCAGGTGCGACTCCACCCCACCGCGCAGCTTTTGCCCATGCTGCAGGGTGCAGGGGGGGTGGTAGGCGTACAGGGTGTCAGGCTGGCTCACACGGCCCTGCAGCTTGGCGGCCAGCTCGGGCAGCATGGCGGGCAGCAGCTTGGACAGATCGCGTGTGAGGGCGCTGATGCGCTCGGCCTTGGCGGCGTATTGCGCATCGTCCTTGAGCAGGTGGCCGTATTCCTTCACCGTCACACCGCAGCCCGAGGCGTTCATCACAATGGCTTCCACCCCGCCCTGCTCCACCAGCGGCCACCAGGCGTCGATGTTGGCGCGCATCTCGGCCTTGCCACCTTCCTGGTCGTTGAGGTGGAACTTCACCGCACCGCAGCACCCGGCCTTGGGCACGACGACCGACTGCACGCCCACGGCGTCGAGCACGCGGGCAGTGGCGGTGTTGATGTTGGGCATCATCGCGGGCTGCACGCAGCCGGCCAGCATGATGACCTTGCGCGCGTGTGCGCGTGTGGGCCAGGCACCCGCATCACGCGGGGCGGGCACCTTGGCCTTGATCGCTTCAGGCAGCAGGCCACGCACCATTTGCCCGGCCTTCATCGCAGGCGCAAACAGCGGCGAGGGCAGGCCTTCCTTCAGCGCCCAGCGCAGCGCCTTCTCGCCTGCAGGGCGGGGCACTTTCTCGTCCACGATCTTGCGGCCAATGTCCACCAAGTGGCCGAACTGCACGCCGCTGGGGCAGGTGCTTTCGCAGTTGCGGCAGGTCAAGCACCGGTCCAGGTGCATCTGCGTGGCGCGTGTGGGCTCGGCGCCTTCCAGCACTTGCTTGATGAGGTAGATGCGGCCGCGCGGCCCGTCCAGCTCGTCGCCCAGCAGCTGGTAGGTGGGGCAGGTGGCGGTGCAAAAGCCGCAGTGCACGCACTTGCGCAGGATGGCTTCGGCTTCCTGTCCATCAGGGCGGGCTGCGTATTCGGGGGCAAGTTGGGTCTGCATGGAGCGTGCCTGGAGATAACGGTAAAGATCGGGGGGTGTTGCGCCAGCGGTCTAGGGGCCTGCATCGGGCCCGGGCGGGCTGGCGTCGCCCGGCTGGGGGCCAGCGCGGCGCTGCAGCAGCAACTGCCGCAGCTTCTGGCGGTCAGCCCACAGGGGGGGCAGCGACAAGGTGAGCAGCACCAGCGCCAGCGGCAACACAAAAATGAAACCCACGTACTTGAAGCCGGCGGCGCCTACCAGCCCGCCCACCAAAAACATAGCCGCCAGGCCGGCAAACAGGCGCAGCCGGTCGCGGTTCGCCTTCACATAGCGCTCAGGGGCGGTGCCGCTGCGGTTCCAGTAGAGCATCTTGCCCATCTCGATGCCCAGGTCGGTCACCACGCCGGTCATGTGCGTGGTGCGGATCTGGGCCGACGACATCTTGGTGACCACCGCGTTTTGCAGGCCCATGAGGTAGGCCAGCAGCAGCACCGTGAGGGGCACAGCAAACGGCGTGGGCCAGCCCAGGGTGATGGCGCCCACCAGCCCAAACAGCAGCATGAGGATGGCTTCGAGCAGCAGCGGCAGCGCGTAAGTGCCGTGCAGCTGGTGGTGGCGCGCCCAGTTCACCAGAATGGCCGTGCTGCCCGCGCCTGACATGAAAGCCCACAGCGTGCCCACCGCGCCCAGCACCAGCTTCATGTTGCCCAGCACCAGGTTGTCGGCCAGTGACGAGAGAAAGCCCGTCATGTGCGAGGTGTACATCTGCGCCACCAGAAAGCCGCCCGCATTCACGGCCCCGGCATTGAACGCCAGCAACAGGCCCAGCACCCGGTTGGTGGTGACCGTGCGGTGGTGGCCCGTGAGGTGGATCAGGTGGCGCATGGGCCGCGCATTACCAGGCGGCGGCCAGGCGGCCCGGGTTGAAGATGCCCGCGGGGTCGAACGCCTGCTTCACGCGGGCGTGGATTTGCGCCAGCGCGGCAGACTTTGGATCAAATTGGCCGCTAGCGCTTTCTGGATAAGCGCTGACAGCTACAAAAACAGAAGCACTACCACCCACCGCCTCGGCAGCGGCGCGCAGGGCATCGCCCGCACTGGCGGGGGCCTGAACCCAGCGCAGGGCGCCATGCCATTCCACCAGCGGCTGGGCGGCTGCAGGCAGCGCCAGCACCGGCGCGGTGGCGGGCAGAGACAGGCGCCACAGGGCCAGGTCGGGCTGCTGGGCGCGCTGGGCAAACCAGGGCAGGGTGTGGTCGCGGCAGGCAGACCAGTCTGGCGCGGTGGCGGCATTGTCCAGCAGTGTGCCTCCCATGCTCTTGCACGCAGCCTGCACGGCAGCCACGGCGCCGCGCAGGCGCACATACAGCGTGCCCACGCCACCGTCTTGCAGCCAGCAGCTGGCGTTCAGCGGCAGGGGCTGGCCGCCCCAGGCGTGCAGCTTGCGCAGGGCGTCGGCCTGGTTGCATTCAAAGCGCAGCGTGGCCTCGGCCGGGGCCACAGGCAGCACCTTGAGGCTGACCTCTGTCAGCAGCCCCAACGTGCCCCAGGCACCCGCCATGAGGCGCGAAACGTCGTACCCCGCCACGTTCTTCATCACCTGCCCACCAAAGGTGAGCGGCTCTGCCCGGCCGTTGATGAGGCTCACGCCCAGCACATAGTCGCGCACCGCGCCCACGCTGGCGCGCGCGGGGCCCGACAGGCCTGCCGCCACCATGCCGCCCACGGTGGCGCCGGGGGAAAAGTGCGGCGGCTCAAAGGGCAGGCACTGGCCCTTGGCGGCCAGTGCGGCTTCCAACTCGGCCAGGGGTGTGCCCGCGCGGGCGGTGATGACCAGCTCGCTGGGCTCGTAGCTGGTGATGCCCGACAGCAGCCGCGTGTCCAGCACGTCGCCGCGCAGCGCACGGCCATGGAAGTCTTTGGTGCCCCCGCCCCGGATGCGCAAGGGAGTCTGGTCTGCAACGGCGGCGCGCACGCGCTCGGTGATCTGGGCAAGGGCTTGGTCCATGCCCTGCATCGTACCGGGTGTGACTTTGCAGCCAGGCGCCGCAGCGCATGAATTTTTTGAACAAAGGCTGTGCAGCTTCTTTGCAACGGGCACAAAAAAGGGCCACCACGGCGGCAAACCGGGGTGGCCCAATGCTTGAGGAGACTCGCTATAAGAAAACGGGGCGGCTGCCGCACCACCAGACACGGCAGCCGGTGGTCCCCCTTAACGGCTGTACGCCGTTTCGCCGTGCGATGTGATGTCCAGACCTTCGCGCTCGTCTTCTTCCGAGACGCGCAGGCCCACCATCAGATCGACCAACTTGAACGCGATGACCGACACCACGCCCGACCACACCACCGTCAGCAACACGGCCTTGGCTTGCGTCCAGACCTGGGCGGCGATGGAGTAATCGGCCGCTGTCACCATCGAAGCTGTCACCCAGTCAGCCACGTAGCCGGGGCCGCCCAGGGCGGGGGAGTTGAACACGCCAGTCAGCAGCGCACCCACGATACCGCCTACGCCGTGCACGCCGAACACGTCGAGCGAGTCGTCCGCGCCCAGCATCTTCTTGAGGCCATGCACACCCCACAGGCAGGCAAAACCACCCACCAGGCCGATGATCAGCGCACCGCCGATACCCACGTTGCCCGCCGCAGGCGTCACCGCCACCAGGCCAGCCACGGCGCCCGAGGCAGCGCCCAGCATCGAAGCCTTGCCGCGCATCAGCGCTTCACCCAGGCACCAGGCCAGCACGGCAGCAGCCGTGGCCACCAGCGTGTTGATAAAGGCCAGGGCGGCGAAGCCATTGGCTTCCAAAGCCGAGCCTGCGTTGAAGCCGAACCAGCCCACCCAGAGCAGGGATGCACCCACCATGGTCAGCGTGAGGCTGTGCGGGGCCATGGCTTCCTTGCCGTAGCCAATGCGCTTGCCCACCATGAAGGCGCCTACCAGGCCAGCGACAGCTGCGTTGATGTGCACCACGGTGCCGCCAGCGAAGTCCAGCGCACCCCATTGCCAGATCTGGCCAGCCTTGCCGGTCATGGCGTCGGCCACTTCCTTGCCGGTGTAGGCATCGGGGCCCATCCAGAACCACACCATGTGGGCCACGGGCAGGTAGCTGAAGGTGAACCACAGCACCATGAACAGCAGCACGGCAGAGAACTTGATGCGCTCGGCAAAAGCGCCCACGATCAGTGCGCAGGTGATGCCGGCAAACGTGGCCTGGAAGGCTGCGAAGGAGATTTCAGGAATCACCACGCCCTTGCTGAACGTGGCCGCGTTGGCAAAGGTGCCCGCTGCGTTGTCCCAGATGCCTTTCATGAACAGCCGGTCAAACCCGCCGATGAAGGCATTGCCTTCGGTGAACGCCAGGCTGTAGCCATAGATGAACCACAGCACCGTGATCAGCGAGAACGTGACCATGACCTGCATGAGCACGGACAGCATGTTCTTGCTGCGCACCAGGCCACCGTAGAACAGGGCCAGGCCAGGCAGCACCATCAGGATCACCAGGATGGTGGCGACCATCATCCAGGCGGTGTCGCCCTTGTTGGGCACGGGGGCGGGAGCCTCGGCAGCTGCTGCTGGCGCCGCGGCGGCTGGGGCGGCAGCAGGTGCTGCGGGGGCCGCTTCAGCGGCGGGGGCGGTGACTGCGGCAGGCTCTGCAGCAGGCGCCTGGGCCAGGGACAAGGTGCCTGCAGTCAGCAGGCTCAGCCCCAGGACGAAAGAAGCAAGTAGTTTTTTCATGGCATTTCTTTCCGATGGGTATGGCGGGGCCTCAGAGGGCTTCCTTACCGGTTTCGCCGGTGCGGATGCGCACCACCTGTTCGAGGTGGGACACAAAAATCTTGCCGTCACCGATCTTGCCGGTGCGGGCTGCGCCTTCGATGGCTTCGATCACGCGGTCCACCAGGTCGTCGGCCACGGCGGCCTCGACCTTGACTTTGGGAAGAAAGTCCACCACGTACTCGGCGCCGCGGTACAGCTCGGTGTGGCCCTTCTGGCGGCCAAAGCCCTTGACTTCCGTGACGGTGATCCCTTGCACGCCGATGTCCGAGAGCGCTTCGCGCACTTCATCGAGCTTGAAGGGTTTGATGATGGCAGTCACCATTTTCATGTTCAGTTCCTCCAGCGCGGGCACCCCAGGCGCCCGCAGCGAATTACAGGGTTTTGGTCAGGGTGACGATCACGCGCGACTTGTTGACGGGGCCGAAGAAGTCTTTCTTGTTCGCGCCCACCACGGCAGCGCCCAGCGACAGGCCGCTGCCGAAGTCGTACGCACCGCCCACGCTGTAATCCATGTAGTTGGGCACGCCCGAGTCCTTGATGTCGCTGGCAAAGCGGGTGAAGCCCACCGCGGCCTTGAGCGTGACCTTGGGCATCACTTCCTGGGCAAACGCGAAGTTCAGGTAACCGGTGTTGGTGCCCTTGCGGCCCGTGCCCAGCTTGTGCCCGGCAAAGCCGAAATAGTCTTTGGAGACAGTGTGCGAGTACTTGGCGGTGAAGGGGCCGTAGGTGGCCGCGCCGTACAGCTCGGTCGTGTTGCCCAGCGAGTTGCCGGGGTAGGCATAGGTCAGCGCGCCCACGTCCAGATCCACCTCACCGGCCTTGAATTTGTAGCCACCGTAGAAATCCATCTCCAGCGAATTGCCGGAGAGCCAGTCCACGCTGGAATTCCAGTTGCCCACGTAAAAGCCGCTGTCGCCAAAGGTATAGTCAAAACCCCCTTGCAGCGCGGGCTTGACGGCCTTGACCTTGCTGGCGTCCTGGTCCTGGCCACGGAACTTGTAGTTGGTGGTCAGGCTGACGTTGCCCGTGAGCTGCGCGCTGGCCAACAGGGGCAGCGCAGCAGCGAGGGCAAAGCCCAGGGTCTTGATGGAAGTGCGAATCATGTTTCCTCCGGTTGGACAAGTTAGGGACAAGGGCTTTAAGCACAGACCGTGCCACCGCCTTTTTCACCCCCACACCCCGCGCATGGCCGCGCACCCACGCGCTTTGTGCCATGCGGTGCACATCCCTTGCTGCGGCGCACTTGCGTGGTGCAAACCCGCGGCGCAGCCACGCCACAGCGCGCTGCGCGCACCCGTCTGGGGAGTCATCCAGCCATGAGCCTTGCGTTGGTGCAAAGCCGCGCCCTTCTGGGGCTGCAGGCGCCCGCCGTCACCGTTGAGGTGCATCTGGCCAACGGCCTGCCCAGCTTCACGCTGGTGGGCCTGGCCGATGTGGAGGTGAAGGAGGCGCGCGAACGCGTGCGCTCGGCCCTGCAGAACGCGGGGCTGGACTTCCCTAACAACAAACGCATCACCGTGAACCTGGCGCCTGCCGATCTGCCCAAGGATTCCGGGCGGTTCGACCTGCCGATTGCGCTGGGCATCCTCGCCGCCAGCGGGCAGATCGATGCCAGCCGGCTGGCGGGGCATGAATTTGCGGGCGAGCTGTCTTTGTCTGGCGAGCTGCGCCCCGTGCGCGGCGCGCTGGCCACCAGCCTGGCGCTGCACACGCAAGGCAGTACCGCCTGCCTGGTGCTGCCCCCCGGCAGTGCCGAAGAAGCGGCCCTGGTGCCGGGCGCGCGGGTGGTGCGTGCGCGCCACCTGCTGGACGTAGTGCAGGCCTTTCTGCCACCCGGCACCGAGCCCCCCGCCCCCAACGAAGGCTGGGCGGTGCTGCAGGCACAGCCACCGCGCACCCCCACCGGCGGGCCGGACCTGGCCGATGTGAAGGGCCAGACGGCTGCGCGCCGCGCGCTGGAGATTGCCGCTGCTGGTGGCCATGGCCTCTTGATGGTGGGCCCGCCGGGCTCGGGCAAGTCCATGCTGGCGCAGCGCTTTGCCGGGCTGTTGCCCGCCATGCAAGTGGACGAGGCGCTGGAGAGCGCCGCCGTGGCCAGCCTGGCCGGCAGCTTCCGCCCAGACGACTGGGGCCGACGCCCCACGCGCCAGCCCCACCACACGGCCAGCGCCGTGGCGCTGGTGGGTGGCGGATCACCACCCCGCCCCGGCGAAATCTCGCTCGCCCACCAGGGTGTGTTGTTTTTGGACGAACTCCCCGAATTCCCACGCGCTGCGCTGGAGGCACTGCGCGAGCCGCTCGAAACCGGCCACATCACCATCGCCCGCGCGGCGCAGCGGGCCGAGTTTCCGGCCCGGTTCCAGTTGATTGCGGCCATGAATCCGTGCCCCTGCGGGTTCCTCGGGTCAAGCCAGCGGGCTTGCCGCTGCACGCCCGACCAGGTGGCGCGCTACCAGGGCAAGCTCAGCGGCCCGCTGCTCGACCGCATCGACCTGCACGTGGAGGTGCCCGCCCTGCCCGCCGAGCAACTGGTGGGCGCCCCGGCGGGCGAGGCCAGCGCCACCGTGCGCGAGCGGGTGGAGCGCGCCCGGGCACGCGCGCTGGCGCGGCAAGGCCACCCCAACCAGGCGCTGCAGGGCCAGGGCTTGGACGCGCAGGTAATGTTGCAGGACGATGCCCTGCAATTCTTGCAGCGCGCGGCCCACCGGCTGGGCTGGTCGGCCCGCAGCACCCACCGCACCCTGCGGGTGGCCCGCACCATTGCCGACCTGGCGGGCGCCACCCACACCGGCGCAGACCATGTGGCCGAAGCCGTGCAACTGCGCCGGGGGCTGCACCACACGCAGCATTAAGGCTGAATTGCTATTAAATCAATAGCTGCTAGCGCTTATTGGATAAGCGCCAGAGCCAATTTTTAATAAAACTCATTCTGCAAGCTAGTGGCGCCCTTTGCCCACAGGGATACGCGGCGGCGAGCGGGTAAGCACGGCTGAAACTTGTGGGCGTGGCACCACCCGCAGGCTGCTGACATGGCGGTGTCAGCAGGGGCGCCGCACCATGCGGTCTCTCATTTTTGATCACGCGCTTTGACGCCAAGGAGGACCCATGAACAACGCCATCACCTGGTTTGAAATCCCCACCCCCCACATCGCCCGCGCCCAGGCTTTTTACGAAGCGGTGCTGGGCCGAAGCATGCGACGCGAGGTGATGGGCCCGCAGTCGGAGCTGGCGGTGTTTGCCTACGAGCCGGGCGCGGGGGTGGGCGGCGCGCTGATGACAGGCACGGCCGCTGCGCAGCCCAGCGGACAGGGCACGGTGGTGTACCTGGATGCCTCGCCCTCATTGGATGCCGCGCTGGAACGTGTGGTGGCCCACGGCGGCAAGATTGCGCTGCCGCGCCAGGCCTTGCCGCCGGGCATGGGCTTTTTTGCGCACATCCATGACCTGGACGGCAACCGCGTCGGCCTGCATGCATCGAACTGACTTGGAAAGGACAACCCATGGAAACCAATGAACTGCACCGTGGCCGCTTGATCGACCACGTCCAGCTGGTGGTGCGCGATCTGGCGGCCAGCCACGCTTTTTACGCGGCCGTCTTTCAGGCCCTGAAGGTGCCCATGGGCGGTGCCAACGAAGAGTATTTCTGGGCCGACGAGCTGTTCGTTTCCACGGCCAGCAGCGTGGCCGCGCAAGGTCGGCTCACCGGCCGCGTCCACCTGGCCTTCCAGGCCCAGAGCCGCGACATGGTCCATGCGTTCTACGAAGCGGCGCTGGCGCACGGCGGGCAAGACAATGGCGCGCCCGGTGAGCGCATTTACCACCCCGGCTACTACGCCGCGTTCGTGCTGGACCCGGATGGCAACAACATCGAGGCGGTGTTCCACGGCGATGCCACGCGCAGTGCGCCCTCGGTCAAGGTCACGTTTTAGCCACCAACAACAGGCGCAGCGCCGATGGCCGGGGCCTGCTCACACCCCCAGGCAGTTTTTGCGCACGTCCGGGTTGGCCACCACGTCGGCCATGCGGCCTTCGTGGACCACCTGGCCCTGTTCGATGAGGTAGGCGCGGTCGGCCACGGCTTCGGCGAACGGCAGGTTCTGCTCGCTCAGCAGCACGCTCACGCCCTGGGCCTTGAGGGCGCGGATGGTGCGGGCCATTTGCTGCACGATGAGGGGCGCCACGCCTTCTGAGGGTTCATCGAGCAGCACCAGCAGCGGCTGGCCCATGAGCGTGCGAGCCACGGTGAGCATTTGCTGCTCTCCGCCGCTCATGCGCCCACCGGGGCGCTGGGGCATTTCGCCCAGGTTGGGGAACAGCGCAAACAGCTTCTCGGGCATCCACTCGGGGGCGGCGGTGCCGTCGGGCCAGCGGCGCGGGCGCTGGCGGCCGACTTCCAGGTTGTCCATGACAGACAGGTCGGTGAAGATGCGGCGCTCTTCCGGCACATAGCCCAGGCCCAGGCGGGCAATGTCGTGCGGCTCGCGCCGCGCAATGTCTTGCCCCAAAAACTGCACGCTACCGCGCCGCGCCACCATGCCCATGAGAGCCTTGAGCGTAGTCGATTTGCCCGCGCCGTTGCGGCCCATGAGGGCCACGACCTCGCCGCGCCCCACCTGCAGCGACACGTCAAACAGAATCTGCGCCGCGCCGTACCAGGCGTTGAGGCCTTGCACCTGCAGCAGCGGCGCAGTGGCGTGGTTGCTCATGCGGCCTCCCCTGCATTAAAGCCTGCACCCAGATAAGCCTCTTGCACGCGCGCATCGGCCTGGATCTGCTCGGGCGTGCCCTCGGCCAGCAGGCGGCCGCGCACCAGCACCAGCACGCGGTCGGCCTGGCCAAACACCACGTCCATGCTGTGCTCGGTGAACAGCACGCCCATGCGGCGTTCGCGGGCGATCTGGCGGGTCAGCGCCATCAGGGCCAGGCGCTCGGCCGGAGCCATGCCGGCGGTGGGCTCGTCCATCAGCAGCAGGCGCGGGCCATGGGCCAGGGCCATGGCCAGCTCCACGCGCTTCACATCGCCATAGGCCAGGGCGCTGCAGGGGCGGTCGGCCTGGGCGTGCATGCCCACGCGCTCCAGCAGGGCCAGCGCATCGGCCCGCCGGTGGGCGGCGGCGGGTCGCCACCAGTGCAGGATGCGCCGGTCGGCCGACAGCAGCGCCATCTGCACGTTTTCCACCACCGTCAAAGAGCGGAAGGTTTCGGCAATCTGGAAGGTGCGACCCACGCCCCGGCGCCAGATGGTGCGCGGGGGCAGGCCTACGAGTGATTCCCCGGCCAGCCGCACGTCGCCCGCATCGGGCCGCAACTGCCCGCCCACCATGTTGAAGGTGGTGGACTTGCCCGCGCCATTGGGGCCGATGAGGGCCAGCATCTCACCTTCGGCCAGCGAAAAGCCCACGCCCTCGACCGCCTGCACACCGCCAAAGGCGCGCGAAAGGCCCGTCACCTGCAGCAGAGGCGCGCTCATGCAGCCCCCCTGCAGCGGGCCCACCAGGCCTGCGCAAAACCGGCCAGCCCCTGGGGGAAGGCCAGCACCAGCAGCAGCATGGTGGCGCCCAGCAAGGCGCGCCAGTAGTCGGTGTTGCGCGCCACGGTGTCGTGCAGCCAGGTCAGCGCGCCCGCGCCCAGCAGTGGGCCGGCCAGCGTTTGCACGCCGCCCAGCAGCACCATCACCAGGCCATCCACCGACTTGGCCACGGCCAGGGCTTCGGGCGAAATGCTGCCCTTGGCCAGCAAAAACAGCGCACCCGCCAGGCCGGCCAGCGCACCCGCCAGCACAAAGCCAATCCACTGCACACGCCGCACATCAATGCCGATGGCCTCGGCGCGCAGCGGCGCATCGCGCCCCGCGCGCAGGGCGTAACCCAGCGGTGCCAGCAGCACCCGGCGCAGCAGCAGCACGCCCAGCGCCACCAGCGTGAGCGTGAGCCAGTAAAAGCGCGCGCCTTCGGCCCACCAGTCTGAAGGCCACACGCCGGTGATGCCGTTGCTGCCGCCGGTCAGGCTGTCCCACTGGTAGCACACGGCCCAGGTGATCTGTGCAAACGCCAGCGTGAGCATGGTGAGCGACACGCCCGACAGCCGCACGCAGAACCAGCCGTACACCAGCGCCCCCAGCGCTGCCACCAGCGGCGCCAGCAATAAAGCAGCTTCCATGGGCAGGCCCGCCGCGCGCACCAGCAGCGCTGCGGCGTAGGCGCCCAGGCCAAAGTAGGCCGCGTGGCCAAACGAATGCAGGCCCGCAGGCCCCATCAAGAAATGCAGGCTGGCGGCAAATAGGGCCGCCACCAGCACATCGGACGCCAGCACAGTGGCATAGGGCCACGCGCCGGCCGCCACGGGCAGCAGCACCAGCGCGGCCAGCAGGGCCAGCCACGCTGTGCGGGCGGCGGGGCCTGCGGCTTTGAGCGGGGCTTCGGCATCGCCCGCTGCGCGCGCGGGTGCCTGCGGTTTGCCCATCAGGCCCCAGGGGCGCCACACCAGCACCACGGCCATCACCACAAATTCCACCACCAGAGTGAGCTTGGAGAACGACAAGGCCACGCCCCCCACCTCGACCAGACCGATCCAGATGCACAGCGCCTTCAGCTCGGCAATCAGCAGCGCGGCCACGAAGGCGCCGGGCAGCGAGCCCATGCCGCCCACCACCACCACCACGAAGGCGGCGCCAATGGTGTGCATGTCCAGCTCCAGGCTGGCGGGCTCGCGCGGCAGCTGCAGCGCCCCGCCCAGCCCGGCCAGCAAGGCGCCGAGGGCAAACACGCTGGTGAACAGCCAGGCCTGGTTCACGCCCAGGGCGCCCACCATCTCGCGGTCTTGCGTGGCGGCGCGCACAAGCGTGCCCCACCGGGTGCGGTGCAGCAGCCACCACAGGGCGCCAAGCACCACGGGGCCGATGGCGATCAACAGCAGGTCGTACGCGGGGAAAGGCCGCCCGAAGATTTGGACCGAGCCCTCCAGCCCCGG
Source organism: Acidovorax sp. IB03 (assembly GCF_016406015.1). Lineage (NCBI taxonomy): Bacteria > Pseudomonadati > Pseudomonadota > Betaproteobacteria > Burkholderiales > Comamonadaceae > Acidovorax > Acidovorax sp. IB03. The sequence goes on from NZ_JAEFCH010000024.1 coordinate 50,380, forward strand.
CGCGCGAGGGCCAAACAGCTCTTCAGGGCCCCACGCCCACAGCACCGCGTCTTTCACGACCAGCACCAGCGCAAAGGTGGCCAACAGTTGCAGCAGCTCCGGAGCGCGGTAAATGCGCCGCAGCAGCGCCATCTCTACCACCGCGCCCAGCACGCCAGTGGCCAGCGGCGCTAGCAGCAGCGCGGGCCAGAAGCCAATGCTGCCCGACAGCCGCTCCACCAGCGTGTAGGCCACGTACAGCCCCAGCATGTAGAACGAGCCATGCGCAAAGTTGACGATGCGGGTGACGCCAAAGATCAGCGACAGCCCCGCTGCCACCAGGAACAGCGAAGACGCACCGGCCAGCCCGTTGAGCAACTGGCCGATCAGGCTGGAGAACCCCGCTTCCATGGGTTGAGCTGCGCCGTATCAGTCCGCTGCGCGCAGCTTCTTGACCTCTTCGGCGCTGGGCTGGAACTTGGCGCCATCGGCGTAGCGGAAGTTGACCATCACGCCTTTGCCATTCTCATTGCGCGTCTTGCCCACAAAGGCGCCCATGGTGGACTGGTGGTCTTCCGCGCGGTAGCGAATCGGGCCGAAGGGCGATGTCAGCTCCAGCCCCCGGAAGGCGGTGATGAGCTTCTCGGTATCGGCCCCGCCCGCCTTGCGCATGCCTGCCGCCAGCGACTGGATCGCCGTGTAACCCACCACGGAACCCAGGCGCGGGTGGTCTTTGTACTTGTCCTGGTAGGCCTTCAAGAACGCCTGGTGCTCGGGCGTGGTGATGCCGTACCAGGGGTAGCCGGTCACGATCCAGCCGGTGGGGGCTTCGTTCTTGAGGGGGTCCAGGTACTCGGGCTCGCCGGTGAGCAGGCTCACCACCTCACGGCCCTGGAACAGGCCGCGCGTGTTGCCCTCGCGCACAAAGCGCGCCAGGTCGGCCGCGAACAGCACGTTGAAGATCGCGTCGGGCTTGGCGTCGGCCAGGGCCTGCACCACGCTGCCGGCGTCCACCTTGCCCAGGGGCGCAGCCTGCTCGGCCACGAACTCCACATCGGGCTGGGCCTGCTTGAGCAGCTTCTTGAACGTGGCCACGGCCGACTGGCCGTATTCGTAGTTGGGGTAGACGATGGCCCAGCGCTTCTTCTTGAGCGCGGCGGCCTCGGGCACCAGCATGGCCACCTGCATGTAGGTGGAGGCGCGCAGGCGGAAGGTGTAGCGGTTGCCGCTCTCCCACACGATCTTGTCGGTCAGCGGCTCGGCGGCCAGGAAGAACACCTTTTTCTGGCGCGCAAAGTCTGTCAGCGCCAGGCCCACGTGCGAGAGAAAGCTGCCCATCAGCACATCGACCTTCTCGCGCGCCAGCAGCTCCTCGGCCGCGCGCACGGCGTCGCCGGGGTTGGCGTTGTCGTCGCGCACGACGAGCTGCAGCTTGCGCCCGGCAATGCCGCCGCTGGCATTGACCTGCTCCACGGCCAGCTCCATGCCCTTCTTGTAGGGCTCCAGAAATGCGGGCTGGGCCTTGTAGCTGTTGATTTCACCGATCTTGTAGGTGCCCTGGGCCAGCGCCGGGCCAGCCAGCAGGCTCAGGCCCAACAGGGGTGCCCAGGTTCTGAGCAAAGCGGTGCATAAGGGCATGACTTTTCTTTCGTTTGAATCAAAGGCTTGAGGCCCGACAATGTACCTGCGCACCCGTTTGCCTGACAATAAACGGGTTTACCTGCTAGCCAAAGGCGTTGCGGCCTCCTGTACACGCGCCAGCCAAGCTCCATTGTCCGCCAGCGTCTGGCGGTGGCTCCCCCGATTCTCATCTTTGCAAGAAACCATGAGTGCCTTTCTCGAAGAACGCGTCCTGACCGTTCACCACTGGACTGACCGCCTTTTCAGCTTCACCACCACGCGCGATCCCGCGCTGCGCTTTTCCAACGGCCATTTCACCATGATCGGCCTGAAGGTGGACGGCAAGCCGCTGCTGCGCGCGTACTCGATTGCCAGCCCCAACTGGGAAGAACATCTGGAGTTCCTGTCGATCAAGGTGCCCGACGGCCCGCTGACCTCGCGCCTGCAAAACATCCAGGTGGGTGACACCATCATCGTCGGCAAGAAGCCCACCGGCACGCTGCTCATCGACTACCTGCTGCCCGGCAAGAACCTGTACCTGATCGGCACCGGCACCGGCCTGGCGCCCTGGCTGTCCATCGTGCGCGACCCCGAAACCTATGAGCGCTTTGAAAAAGTGATCGTGGTGCACGGCGTGCGCGAAGTGAACGAGCTGGCCTACCAGGACCTGTTCGAGAAAGAGCTGCCCAACCACGAGTTCCTGGGCGAAATCGTCAAGGACAAGCTGATCTACTACCCCACCGTGACGCGCGAGCCCTTCCGCAACCAGGGCCGCATCACCGACCTGATCGAAAACGGCACCTTCCCTGCCAACATCGGCCTGCCCCCGCTCGACCCGCTGACCGACCGCGTGATGCTGTGCGGCAGCCCCGCCATGCTGGCCGACCTGAAGGTCATGCTGGAAAAGCGCGACTTTGAAGAAGGTAACACCAGCACGCCCGGCGACTTCGTGGTGGAGCGCGCCTTCGTCGAGAAGTAAGCGGCTGCGACGCGACGCAGCCCAACACAAAGGGAGCCCACGGGCTCCCTTTTTTCATGCGCCTGGGCAAAGCAGCGGCCGGGTTCTTGCCCCGCGCCAGCGCGCTCACTGCTGCATGGCCACGTAACCGGGCTGCGAAACCGTCTGGTACTGGGGCGCTGGCTGGGGCTGCTGCGCCTGCGGCATGGTGCCCTCGTCGGCCACGCGGAAGCCCTTGCCCTGCAGCACCACCGGGGTGCCCACGGCAGGCGGTTGCGAGCGGGTGAAGACGCGGCTGCTGCCGTCTTCCAGGCGCACGCGCACTTGGTAGGTGGTCTGGGTGCGGGTGCGTTTTTCAATCTCGTGGCCGGCATAACCGCCACCCACCGCGCCCAGCACCGTGGCTGCGGTGCGCCCGTTGCCCTTGCCGATCTGGTTGCCCACCACGGCGCCCAGCACGCCACCGGCCACGGCACCCACGCCGGTGGCCGGCGCTGCCTGCTCAATGGCCTGGACCGATTCCACACGGCCACAGGTGCTGCAGATGCTGGCCGCGCGCTGCGCCACGGGCATGCCCGCGGGCTGGCGGGCCACATCGCCACGGGCTGCGGGGGTTTGCGGCCAGGTGGGGGATGGTGCTGCGCCACGCTGCGGGGGGGCGCTGGCCAGCGAGGCGGCAGCACCCGGTGCAGCCTGCAGCGACGACGCCCCGGCAGGCGCAGCCAGGGCCGCAGGCGTGGCCTGCGCCACGGCGGCTTCGGTGGGCGGCGCACTGCGGCGCTCTACCACCAGCACGGTGGCCAAGGCCACCACGCAAGCGCCCAGGCCGCCAATGGACACCCACATCCACTTGGGAGAAGCGAAGCCGGCAGCAGCGCCGGGCATTGCCACAGGGGTTGCGGGTACGGTGAGAACGGTGTTTTTCTGCATGGTTTTCCTTTGCTTTGGGGCGCCCGATGGATGGCGGCACCCCGATGGCCTAAAGGTACACAGGCTCTGCGGCTTGTGCAGCGGCTGTTCCGTAAAGCTTGTAAGCACCTGTTTGGGCGGCGCCAGTGCATGCGGCGGCTTTACAGCGCGCTGCGCTGGGGCCGCCGCACCACCCAGGGCCGTAAACTTGGGCCCTGGTTCCGTTGGGGCAAGACAGGAGATTTATGCAGATTCGCTGTGCACTGGTCGGCATGCCCGGCTCGGGCAAATCCACCGTGGGCAGGCACCTGGCCCAGCGGCTTGGGGTGCCGTTCATTGACCTGGACCACCAGCTGGAACAGGTGCTGAAGACCAGCATCCGCCAGTTTTTTGAAGCCCAAGGCGAAGCACGTTTTCGCGACATCGAGGCCCAGGTGCTGGCCGAGGTGACGGCACGGCCCGGCGGCATGGTGCTGTCCACCGGCGGTGGCGCCGTGCTGCGCCCGGAAAACCGCCAGGTGCTGCGCGACTTTGGCAATGTGCTGTATCTGCGGGCCTCGCCCGAAGAGATCTTCAAGCGCGTGAAGCACGACCGCACGCGCCCCCTGCTGCAGGTGAACAACCCCCTGCAAAAACTGCGCGAGCTGTATGCCCAGCGCGATGTGCTGTACCGCGATGCAGCCACCTACGTGATCGAAACCGGTCGGCCCACGGTGCAGACGCTGGTCAACATGATCATGATGCAGCTGGAGATGGCGCCACCCCCGGCCGCGCCAGCAAGCCCCTCAGAATCACTATCAAAACAATAGCTGGCTGCGCTTTCTGAATGGGCGCTTGAGCCCGTTTTGGCATCAAACCCACAAAGCCAGGGGCAACCTGGGTGCAGCCTTGTGCCGCACCGCCACATCGGCAAAATGGGGCATTTTTCAGCCCGAGGGAGCCTTGCCCATGAACCCTTCCGCCCTGGCGCGCGTGCGCACGGTGTTGCTTGATCTGGTCACCCAAGGGGTGTTGCCCGGCGCCGTGGCGCTGGTGCAGCACCGGGGCCGCACGGTGCTGCACGAAGCCGTGGGCCTGCAGCGCCCCGCAAACCCAGCCCAGCCAGGGCTCGCCGTGCCCGCCATGGCGCCAGACACGGTGTTTCGCATCTACTCCATGACCAAGCCCATCGCCTCGCTGGTGGCGCTGATGCTGATGGAGGAAGGGCGCCTGCTGCTGGCGCACCCCGTGTCCCGTTACCTTCCCGCCTTCAAAGGGCAGCAGGTGTACGACGCTGCCACCGGCACCCTGGCGCCCGCCGCCCGCGAAGCCACCGTGCACGACCTGCTGCGCCACACGGCAGGCCTGAGCTACGCCTGGGACACCGGCCCCATTGCCGACCAGTACCGCAACGCCCGCGTGGGCTCGCGCAGGCACAGCAACCAGCAACTGGCGGCCGCGCTCGGCCCCCTGCCCCTGCTGCACCCGCCCGGCACCTGCTGGGAATACAGCCGCGCCACCGATGTGCTGGGCGCCATCATTGAAGTGATTGAAGGCGCCCCGCTGGGCCAGGTGCTGCAGCGGCGCGTTTTTGAGCCGCTGGGCATGCAGGACACCGGCTTCAGCGTGCCCGCCTCCAGCCGCCACCGGCTGGCCGAGCCCTTTGCCCGCGACCCGCTCACCGGCGCTGGCGTCACCCTGATCGACGTGGCCGAGCCCCCAGTGTTTGAATCTGCTGGCGGGGGCCTGGTCTCCACCGCCGCCGACTACGCCCGGTTCCTGCAACTGATGCTGGGGCGCGGCACGGTGCACACCCCCACTGGCAGCGTGCGCCTGGCCAGCAGCGCCACGGTGGACTTCATGACCGCCGACCACCTCGGCACCCTGCCGCGCGCGGGCACCATCCTGCCCGCAGGCTACGGTTTTGGACTGGGTGTGGCGGTGCGCCTGGCCACGGGCGGCGCCACGCGGCCCGGCAGTGCAGGGCACTACAGCTGGAGCGGCATGGGCGGCACGTTCTTCTTCGTCGATCCGGCGCAAGACCTGTTCGCCATCCTGCTCACGCAGGCGCCGGGGCAGCTGGAAATGCTGTGCGAGCTGTTCCCCACTTTGGTCTACGCCGCGCTGTAAACCTGGGCGGGCATGCCCCTACTGCGGTGCTGGCGAATTGGCAAAGGCCCCTGCGGCACACCCCGTGGCACCGGGGCCAGGGCCCGGCGCATCCTCGAAGTTAACAATCAAGATACGTTTTCACACATTCATTTCCACACGATGCGCGTAGAGTGGACTCTCGCTTCTTGAGCGCCTTGGCAACACGCTTTGGATTTCAGTTTCGCCGCGCACCAGCGGCCAATGAAAGTTCACCATGGAAACCAAGCTGCTGCGGGCCATCGCAAGCTCCGCACACCCCATGGTCTTGCAAGACCCCCAAGATATTGACCTCTTCCACGCGCTGGCACAACGCGGACTGGTGCGTGGCGAGTGCTACACCACCGCATCGGGCGAGCAAGTGGTGGCCGTGCACGGCCCGACCCCCGACGGGCGGGCCCTGCTGGCCTTGGAGAACTACGTGAGCGAATGCGAAGGCGGCCAGCGCCCTGTGCCCCAACGCAAAACCGCCTGCAGTTGACCAGCCCACCCCCCACAGCATCACGCCAGAAAGGCCGCGAAGAACTCGTCCAGCTCGGTGGATTTGTCGAACACCGCATCCGCCCCCAGGCGCACGCAGGCCTCGCGCAAATCTGCGGTGGCGTAGTTCGTCAGCACATACACCTGGCGGCCCGCCAGTTCGCCGGGCAACTGGGCCAGCACCTCCAGGCCTGTGCCCTCGCGCAAGAACATGTCCAGCACCAGCACATCCCACGGCACCTGGCGCAGGGTTGCCAGGGCCTCCTGGGCGCCATCGGCCATTGCCACCACGCGCGCCCCGGCAAGCTCCTGCAGCGCAGGAACCAGCGTTTCGCGAATGGTGGTGTTGTCTTCTACGAGGACGACTCTGGGGGTCAGCATGGGCAGGCTTTGGAAGGCGTTTCACCATACCCCCGCACGCCTTTGGGCCGGTGTAGGAGGAGGCGCCGCAAAGCCGCGCACCCTCACCGGCAGGCAAGAAATTCTGCACCAAACCGACTCAAACGCTTACCCAACAAGCGCCTACAGCTATTTATTTAATAGCAAGTTGGGCTTACAGCGGCGCGTGTTCCGCCATCAATGCCGCCACCCAATCGATGAAGACGCGCAGCTTGGCGCTGACGTGGCGGTGCGGTGCGTAGGCGACGTGCAAGGGCATGGGGTCCATCTGCCAGTCAGCAAACAGCGGCACCAAGGTGCCCGCGGCCACATGCGGCTTCGCCATGTAGTCGGGCAACCACAGCACACCCAGGCCCGCCAGGCCTGCGGCCAGGTAGGCATTGCCATCGTCCACCGCGCACACATAGCGGCCCTGTGCCTGCACCTGCTCGTGGCCCCGGCGCATGGCAAAGGACAGGGGCTTGCCGGTGCGGGCCCACACAAAGCCCACGGTGTGGTGGTGCGGCCCTTCCAGTTCGGTGGGGTGTTGCGGCACCCCGCAACGTTGCAGGTAGCTGGGCGCGGCATACACGCGCAAAGCCAGGTCGCCCACATGGCGCGCGATGAGTGAAGGGTTGGTCACCGTGCCGCCGCGCACCACGCAGTCCACCTGGTCGCTCACGATGTCCACCACGCGGTCGCTCACGCCCAGGTGGAGCTGGATGTCGGGGGACTGCGCATGAAAGGCCGGCAGCGCCGGGATGAGAACCAGGCTGGCCAGCGGGCTGGGCACATCCACCCGCAGCCGCCCCCGGGGCGCAGCCACGGCGCTGGAGAGGCTCGCGTCCGCATCCTCAAGGTCCGCCAGCAGGCGCACCACCCGCGGGTAATACGCGGCCCCATCGGCCGTGAGCTGCACGCTGCGCGTGGTGCGGTGCAGCAGCTTCACGCGCAGGCGGGCTTCGAGCTGCTGCACCAGCAGGGTCACGGTGGTGCGGCTCATGCGCAGGGTGTGGGCGGCTTTGGTGAAGCTGCCCGATTCCACCACGCGGGCAAAGGCCTGCAGGGCATCAAAACGGTCCATGGCGGTAGGGGCGCTGCGCGGCCCGTTGTTTATTGTTTGGCGATGAAGAACAGTGCTGCGCAGATTAGCCTATTTATCGGAACAGAGCGCGCTTCTACAGTGGCTGGATCACCAACCACACTTCCCTGAAAGAACCTTCCATGCCCACCCGTGACGTTGTCTTCCCCGCAGGCCGCCAGGCGCTGTACGAGCGCAACCGCTATTCGCCCGCCGTGCGGGCCAACGGCTTTCTGTTTGTCTCGGGCCAGGTGGGCAGCCGCGAAGACGGCTCACCCGAGCCCGACCTGGCCGCGCAGGTGCGCCTGGCATTCTGCAACCTCAACGCCGTGCTGCACGCAGCCGGCTGCACGTTTGATGACGTGGTGGACGTGACGATGTTCGTGGTCAACCCCGAGGCGAACTTCGAGACCGTCTGGGGCATCGTGCCCGAGTTCTGGGGCGAGGCGCCCTACCCCACGCTGACGGGCATGGGGGTGAGCTGGCTGAATGGGTTCCAGTTCGAGATCAAGGTGGTGGCGCGGTTGCCGTAGGGCTGAAAAACAATAGCTCATATGCCACGCCATTCTGCTAGGCCAGTGCGCATATCCCAGTGATCTAGACTTACAAATCAGCGGCGGCCTGCGCGTAAATGGTTCCGGCCAGTGCGCATATCCCAGTGATCTAGGGCAATGCTGATCAAGTAACGTCATATCCAACGCACAGCCATTTGAATGCCAAATGGCCCGCAAAGATGCCGAACTTTGCCCCACAGAGCCTGTTTCGGGAGCCTTTGAGCCCCCTTCAAGCCCCTACAGGCGCACCTGTCCCGGCAATTGCCCCCGGGCAAGGTAAATGTTGGCCAGCGCCAAGGCCGTGAACGCCCGCGTGGCGTTCTTCTGAAGCCCGCGGTAGCGCACCTTGGTGAATCCCCACAGGCGCTTGACCACCGCAAAGACATGCTCGACCCGGGCACGCACCCGCGATTTGTTGCGGTTCTTGGCCCGCTGAACTTCGTCCACCTCGCCTGCACGGCGGGTGCGCTGGTTGGTGAAGTCCTTGGCCCTGGGGGCTTTGCTCGCTA